>JBBFLK010000001.1:0-69308 GCA_037479115.1 Anaerohalosphaeraceae bacterium
ATCGCAATAAACAAACTCAACAAAACTAAAACTTATTTAATGGAAACGGTAGTAGGTATAGAAGACGTCGGAGCCGATATAGAAGGAATCGTGCGGTTCCAGCAGTTCCTGCCAGTTTTCTGACGGGTCGTTCTGAAGGATGCGTCGGGCGATGAGCATGCCGGCGCTCTTGCCGCCGATGTAGCCGCTTCCGATCAGCCGGCTTTTGACGGCCAGCAGGTCTTCCAGGGTCAGATAGAGTCCGGCCAGCTGTCCGATGCGTTTTTCGCGTCCGACCATCACGCGGCAGATTTGTTCCACCATTTGTCGAACCTGCGGAGCATCGGCCGGCAGCTCCCGCAGGTCCTGCGCTTCCAGAAAAAGTCGGTCCCAATAATCCAGAATGCGTTCGGTGCGCTGCAGGCCCTGCTCGGACAGATGCGAAAACAGCCGAGCCGCGTCCAGACTGCTGCTGAGAGGGACAAACTTCTCTCCCTGACGGATGTGAGGCAGATACATCGTCGGCGAATAGCGCCGCCAGACCTTCAGCGGATGGACATAATCCTGACCCTGCAGATGATAGACATCCAGAAGCAGCTGGGTGGTTTCGCGGATGCGGGCAACAGTATGGAAGGAATGATGGTTGCGGAGGATGCCGAAGTAGGCCAGCGTGTCCCATTCGTACAGGTAGGGGCAGGTGACCATAAAGAAGTTGCCGATCATCAGATCCGTGGCCCAGGCGCTGAGCAGGTCCGACAGACAGTCGAAGACGTAGCAGGCCAGTCGGCCGGCTTCGGAGATAATCTGATGAATGCGGCTGGAGAAACTCTCAAATCCGCCTTCGGCATCCAGCCGGATGATTTGAATGCCGGGATGCTCGGGCAGAAGCGGTTCGTGGTCGGCAAAGCGGATGTAAAGTACGCGGTATCCGTCGGCCAGGGCCTTTTCGACAAAGGCGGCGGCATAGCGGCGGTAGTCCTCGATGCGGTCCACCTGCCAGACGACGTTGTCGCCCCAGCGAAGACCGCAAAGGATTTCATCCAGACCGGCCAGACCGGTACTGATTGAGGCAACCATCGAATCCTCCCAAAACCAAAAACATCGGGCAGAAAGATTATATCCGAAGAGGAAAAAATCCGAAATCCAAAATTCGAAATTCGAAGAGAGAACCGCAGCCCGGTTTTTTTGATAAACAAAACCGATTATTCAAACCGGGAGACGGCAGGCGGACAGGGTAAACGGAAGAACAAGCCGTCAAAGACAGGATGTTGTCGGAGTTCCGGCTACAGGGTTTTCTGTCCGTACAGGGCGATGTCATCAATGTTCCAGCCGGAATACGGCCACGCTCGCTTGTCTCGAATCTGATATCCCCATCGAATCAAAACCGCAGACTGGCCGTCAGCGATGGAGCTGATGTCATAGGCGACGGTTTGCCACTGGTTCTCTGTATGTTCCTGCCCCTCCGCGTTGGTCCAGATGACAAACCAGTCGGTTCCGTTCGTCGAGACCTCCACGGTGCATCGGACATAGCCGGCCTCATCCGAATTGAGCCAGCGGGCAAACTGGAGTTCTGTTTTTTCATACGCGCTGCAGTCAAACGGACCCGCTGTCAGATAATACGGTCCGCCCACGGCAACCGAATAATCTCCGCTGAGGTTGACGCCGTAAACACTGGAGCCGGTGTTTCCTTTGACAGGGTCCGGAAAGCCGTGCCGGGTTCCGCCGCCCCCGAGAGGTCTGCCGAAGGCCCACTGGCCCTGACAGGTCCATCCCGGATTGGTATTCAGGGAAAAGTAGAGGAACCTTTCTTTGCTGACTCCGAGCCATTGCGAGGCCAGGATGCTCAGGTCCGCCAGGTCCACAATGTTGTCTTTATTGATGTCGGCTGACAGGGGCTGAAACGGCGCGGCTGTTTCCGGCTGGGCGAGGAAAATCTGCCATTTGTAGTCCTCATCCAAGGCCAAAAAGGCAACATCGGTGCCGGATATCACAGGCCGGGAGCAGCCCGGCATGTCGGTCAGGAGGATTCCGTTGTGAGAGTCGGAGTAATGAAGACTCATATAGGACGATTCAAGAACATCGCTTGCCCATTCCTCCCAGACAAGCTGGCTGCCTGAAACAGCCGGCGGATGCTCTCTGTTTTTATACCCTTTCCAGAGCGTGCGGGTTTCACTGCCGTCCCATGCCTTCACATGCCAGTCGCTGCACCAGACGACGAGGGTTTCTGAAATATCGTACAGATACGCATTCTCTGATTCCGGGATTGGGGCTGCCGAAACGCCGTTCCAGCACATCAGCAGTCCGGATTCCAGCCAGACCACGCGGCTGCCGGAGATTTTCGGCCCGTCTCCGGTGGAAATCGCCATGGGGCTCCCTCCATTCCAGAACATAATTTGGCCGTTTTGAACCCAGACCACATTGCCGCCCGAAATGCCCAGGAACTCATAATAAGAAATGCCGCTTCCGCTGGAAATCTGTGTCGGAGTGCCGCCGTTCCAGAAAAAAATCTGGGCATTCAGAAAGTCAACTGTTTCCGCCCAAACGACGTTATTTCCGGAGATTTTGGGGTTGGTGCAAAAACCTGTTCCGCTTGAAATCTGTACGGGACCGCTCCCATTCCAGAACATAATCTGACTGTTCTGCACCCAAACCAGACTGCCGCCGGAAAGCGAAAACCCCCTCCAAGGGTCAATGCCGCTTCCACTGGAAACCTGTATGACAGAGCTTCTGTCTGAGAAAACAATCTGATACCCCTCCGGATGAAATTCAACCCAAGCCAGATTGTTTCCTGACATGACTATCGGATAATAGTAATCAATAAAATCACGATTGGTAATCTGCGTGATTTTCCAGCCGTCTGCAACCCTGCCCGCGCAAATTCCGCAGAGAACCGTAAAGACAGAGAGGACAAAAAAGGCGTTCTTTTTCATGACTTACCCTCCTGATTTTTGAAAAAAGAGTATGTTCCTTCTCCTTATTATGGCTATTACAGGATTTTTGCGCCTTTTTTGTCAAATATTTTCATCGCGGCCGAGAGGAGGGCGGATACGCCGCAGGGCAGGCCGTTTGCAAAATTGCCGGAGGGATTTGAGGGGGCCTTTGGCTATTTTTTTCCCAATTGAAGCTGCCGGATTTCTTTATTGATTCGCAGGGAGCACCAGGGCTTGCCGCACATCGTGCAGTAGTCGTCCTGCGTGGCCTCCTGACCGATGCGGCTGTGAGCGCAGGCCTCCTCGTACATCGCCCGTGCGGTTTTGGGGTCGAGGGCGTTGTCCAGATGCTCCTTCCAGTTGAGAGCGGCGCGGGCCTCGCTGAGCCGGCGGTCGCGCTGGACGGCGGCGGGCAGCCCGCGTGCCACATCCGCGGCGTGGGCGGCGATTTTGGCGGCGATGACACCCTGCCGCACATCGTTCACGTCCGGCAGCCCCAGATGCTCCCGCGGCGTCACGTAGCACAAAAACGAAGCACCGTAATAGGCCGCTGCCGTGCCGCCGATGGCGCTGGTGATGTGGTCATAGCCGGGGGCACTGTCGGTCACCAGCGGGCCGAGCACATAGAACGGAGCCCCTTTGCAGAGCTGCTGCTGGAGCTCCATATTGTACTGGATTTGATTGAAGGGGACGTGGCCGGGCCCTTCAACCATCACCTGACAGCCATTTTCCCAGGCCCGCTGGGTCAGCTCGCCCAGCGTCCGCAGCTCGGCAATCTGGGCCGCATCGGTGGCGTCGGCCCCACAGCCCGGACGAAGGCCGTCGCCCAGCGAAAAGCTGACATCATACTCCCGCATGATTGCACACAGCTCGTCAAACATCTCATAGAGCGGATTTTGCCGGTTGTGATAGAGCATCCATTTGGCCAGCAGGGCTCCGCCGCGGCTGACGATGCCGCACACCCGCGAGCCCAGCAGTTCGAGGTGTTCGCGAAGGACACCCGCGTGGATGGTGAAAAAATCGACGCCCTGGGCGGCCTGCTTTTCGATGACCTTCAGGATGGTGTCGGGCGTAATGTCTTCCACATCGCGGCCGACGATAACCTCATAAATGGGGACGGTTCCGAACGGCACGGGGCATTCGGCCAGAAGACGCGTGCGGATTTCATCCAAATCGCCGCCGGTGCTCAAATCCATAATCGCATCAGCGCCGGCCTCGAGGGCAATCTTCAGTTTCTCCAGTTCCTGCTGCAAATCGGAGCGGACGCTGCTGCATCCGATGTTGGCGTTGATTTTGGTGCTGACGGTCCGACCGATGCCGGCGGGGATGAGGTTGCGCGACAAATGTATCCGGTTGGCCGGAATTACCAGCCGACCGGCGGCGGCCTCCTCGCGGACTATCTCCGGACGCAATCCCTCTTTTTGTGCGACAATTTTCATCGCCTCGGTAATCCGACCCGCCCGTGCTTCTTGCAATTGTGTGGCCATATCTGCTCCGATTTTTCGATTCTTTTTTGCGGGAAACGAACACAGAAGGGGACTTCTGAAAGGCCGCTTCCCTACGCAGGTCTCCGCCGTCGGCGGTTTGCCTGATCAGGTTCGAAGGGTTTTTCTCAGGTCATCTCTTTTTTTTTATGACCACCCCCAGCGAACTGTAGTATTATACGAATGAGGACCACAAAGGTCAAAAAAAAGATTTTTGGATTCCTATTGTCAACCGGCGTTGTCGTGATAGAATTTTTTCCGGTTCGGGTAGTTGGATTGTAGAACAGAAAGCAAGAAAGGAGCCCAAAAATGAGGATGCAGCATTGCATTTGTTTGTTAGCGGCGACTTTTCTGGCAGGATGTTCAGCCAGCCCTCGCCAGCCCGGTCAGCGGGAAACCCTGATGCTGGATGTCCAGATGGCGATAGCCGATTTCAAGCGGGCCGACCCGACGTTGCAAAGTTATTTTGACCGTTCGGCGGGCTATGCCGTTCTGCCGAAGGTTTTCAAAGGGGCCTTTCTGGTGGGCGGGGCCTACGGACGCGGGATGGTGTTTGAAAGAGGCGGACGTTTCCTCGGCTACTGCGATATGAAGCAGGCGACACTGGGGTTTTCATTCGGGGGAGAATATTTTCGGGAAATCATCTTTTTCCGGTCTCCGCAGGATTTGCGGATTTTTACGCAGGGCAATTTTACTCTGTCGGCGCAGGCGACGGCCACGGCGGTTTCGGTCGGGGCGGCGGCCAAAGCGGACTATCAGGACGGGATGGCGGTCTTTGTGCTGGCCGATACGGGGCTGATGGTGGATGTGTCTATCGGCGGACAGCGGTTTGAGTTTGAACCGGCCCCGCGATTGATGAATTAATTTTCAAAAAATTCAGAATTTTTTTGTAAAAAAGAAGGACATTCGGATAGGCACTTAAAGAAATCGGATGTCCGAGGAGGGAACATCTGTTCCGCACCGAAGGGGGGGGTGAAGAAGGGCATCCTGCTGAAGAGAAGAGGAAATGGGCTAAGAGGGACAAACAGCCGAGGAGTGTGAATCCCCAGGACCTCAGGGCAAGTGTGTATAGAGACTTCAACGTCTCTTTCAGGAAGGAAACTGTTTTTAAGAAAGGAGGTCTGGTATGTCCCCCGGTGTGAGACGAAAGGTTGGATTGTGTTTTTGTTCTTTTCTTTTGGTGTTTTCTCTCCTGGCTGTCGGGGACCTTACGATTGTGGATGGCGTGCAGCGCTACACGTCTCTGAGCAATACGGTTGTTACGATGGGAGGGGTTTCGGAACTGCATCTGACGGACGCGTCGGCGCCTCTGGTCAACTGCACCGTTCATCTGAACTCCGTCAATTCTTTTTTGTTTCTGCACAGGATTAAACCTTCTGCCGCGGTTTCGAATTATCTGAGCCAAATTCGTGTGAACGGTCAGCCGGCCGTTCTGAATACGAATGTCCGCGTGGTTCAATATGCGGACGGAGCGGTGATTATCCCTCATTCGTCTGCTTTTCAGCCGCTGCAGGTCTTTACGGGCGAAAACTTTACCGGCAATTCCGCCTATTTGAGTCAATATACTGCCTACAATACCGCTCTGCTGGGGCCGATGGCCTCTTCGATTCGTTCGTTCATTCTGAAGAGGGGGTATATGGTGACGTTCGCGCAGAATGAAAACGGAACGGGCTACAGCAAGAATTATGTGGCGCAGGACTGTGATTTGGAAATTGGAGTTCTGCCGACCAAACTGAAAGACCGCATCAATTTTGTACGGGTGTTCCCATGGCGATGGGTCAGCAAAAAAGGAATTGCCGGCAACATCGGCTCCAATCTGAATATCAAATGGTGGTACAACTGGAATATTGACCAGAACTCTACCCTGGACAAGGAATATGTTCCGATTCGTCAAACCCGCTGGTGGCCGGGATTGTCTCAGGACTGGCAGGCCCGCGGAGCCTGTCATCTGCTCGGATACAATGAACCGGACAGCGCCAGCCAGTCGAATATTGCGGTGGGGGATGCGATCTGGTCCTGGCCGGATTTGCTGGCGACGGGGCTTCGGGTCGGTTCTCCGGCGACGACAGACGGCGGACGCAGCAGCTGGCTGTATCCGTTTATTCAGCAGGCGGATGCTTCGGACCTTCGTGTGGATTTTGTGGCGATTCACTATTACTGGTGCTATGACCCGGCCAATCCGACGGGGGCGGCCAATCAGATGTATAATTTTCTCAAAGAGGTGTATGACCGGACGGGCAGGCCGATTTGGGTGACGGAATGGAATAACGGAGCCAACTGGACCGGCTGTGCCGACCCCACCTATGCCCAGCAGGCGGCGGCGGTTTCGGCGATGGTGGATATGCTGGAAAATGCCCCGTTTGTGGAACGGTATGCCCTTTATAACTGGGTGGAAGACGTCCGGCGGGTTGAGTGGGATGACGGTTCCCTCACCCAAGCCGGCACGGTATATCGGGATAAGCCCTCTTCCATCGGCTATCGGCAGGAAGTGCCCGGCTCCGGCAAGTGTGCCATTGCCCTCTATAAGTTTCAGGATAACTTCCGGGATACATCCGGCAACGGGAACAACCCTCTGGTGTACGGAGCCCCCAAACGGATAGCGGGGTACAACGGGAACAGTTTGTGGCTGGACGGGGTTGATGATTATCTGATGCTTCCGACCAACCTGGGCCAATGCACGAACTTTACGTTTGCGGCCTGGGTTTTCTGGGACGGCGGCGGGGCCTGGCAGCGCATTTTTGATTTCGGGAATGATACGAATCAATATATGTTTCTGACGCCCTCCTCCGGCAGCGGCACCTTTCGATTTGCCATCAAGAACGGAGGCAGCGAACAGATTGTCCAAAGTTCCGCTCTTCCAGTCGGGCAGTGGACCCATGTAGCCGTGACCCTCAGCGGAACAACGGCCGTGCTGTATATAAACGGTACAGCTGTCGCCTCGAATGCTTCCGTAACCATTGCACCGTCCGCTTTTGCACCCCGGTGCAACTATATCGGCAAAAGCCAGTTCAGCGCCGACCCGCTGTTTGCCGGACAAATTGACGAAGTTTACTTTCTGGATTCGGCTCTGAGCGCTGCACAGATTTCGGACCTGATGAATAACCGGTATTATCCAGAGCCGCTTTTGTCACATGGGCAGCCGACGTCTGCCGGCTCGTACCAGACGGGGAATCTTCCTGCCAATGCAAATGACGGAGATGTATTAGGCACACGCTGGACGGCGGCGGACGCCGCCTATCCGCAATGGTGGTCTGTGGACCTGGGCAGCGTTCAGCCGATTCGGAAGGCTGTTATTCACTGGTATGGAGGGACAAGCCGTTCGTATAAATACCGCATCGAAATCAGCAATGACAATGTGAATTACAGCACTCTGGTGGACCAGACAGCACGAACAGCCGTCGGAACGAGTATCGATACATTCAGTGCAAATGCCCGGTATGTTCGGGTCACAGTTACCGGGGTCAGTCCTTCCGGCGGATGGGCGGGTTTCTGGGAGTGTCAGATTTTCGGGCCGGCTCCTTCCGCTCCCGCCGCACCAACTAATCTGACGGCAACGGCTGTGAGTCGAAGCCAGATTAACCTTGCCTGGAATGCCTCCCAGGGTGCCAGTAACTACACGGTCTATCGTTCTCTCACCAGCGGCGGTCCCTATACGGCGATTGCCACGACGACCCAAACCAGTTTCAGCAACACCGGATTAAGCGCCTCGACGACCTATTATTATGTGGTCCGGGCGAATAATGCGTATGGTCAGTCTCCGCCTTCCAATCAGGCATCAGCCCGAACGCGGTCTCGGTAAGGTAAAATCCGACTTTGCCGGCAGGTCTGTCGAAGCGGACCTGCCGGTTTTTTTGTTGTGAGAAATCTTCGGCGCGTCAATCGGCTTAAAGAGCCAGGACGGCGATGAAGGGCAGGTCGCGGAAGCGGCCCTGATAGTCCAGCCCGTAGCCGATGACAAAACAGTCCTCAATTGTCAAACCGAGAAAATCAATCGGTATCTGTTTGGTATGGGCGATTTGCTTTTCGAGGAGGACACAGGTTTTCACATCGGCGGGCCCGCAGGTGCCCAGCCACTCCTGAACAGCCGCCAGCGTCAGACCCGTGTCGTAAATGTCATCAATCAGAAGAACCTTTCTGCCGCAAAGTTTGTCGGCCAGTTCCAGATGCCCCTTCAGCCGGACACTGCCGCTGGACTGCGTGGTGCCCCGATAACTGGAGGCGCTGAGGTACTCCACCTGCACGGGAAAACGAACCTGCCCCAGCAAATCCGAAGCAAAGATTCGAGCCCCTTCGAGAATCACCAGAGCCAAAACCTCGTCGGTATCCGTAAAGGCGGCATTTAACTCGGAGGCCAGACGCTCGACAGTATGGGCCAGCTGTTCGGCGGAGACAAGGATACGCTCGTAGGGTTTGGAATCCTGAGCGGTCACGGTCGGCCTTTCAGAATCTGCAGCGAGCCGCAGCTGTATCCGGTTTTTCGGTCCGTGGTGAGGACTTCCGCGCCGGTCTTGGTAATCAGCACATCATCCTCCAGACGAATGCCGAACCGTCCGGGCAGATAAATGCCGGGTTCAATCGTGATGACCTGTCCGGCTTTGAGGCGTGTTTTCTTGTCCAGCGGCGTCAGATACGGCATCTCGTGCACCTCCAGCCCCAGTCCGTGGCCGGTACCGTGGCCGTACACAGGGAAGCCGGACTGCTGAATCGCCTCCCGAGCGGCGGCATCTACCTCCACCGCCGGGACGCCGTCACGAAGTTTGGCGATGGCGGCCTGCTGGGCGGCATAGACGGCCTCCCAGGCCCGCCGATACGCACCGGAAACCCCGCCCCAGCCGAAACTGCGGGTGATGTCGCAGGTGTAGCCGCTGACGCTGACGCCGAAGTCAATCAGGATGGTATCCTGTGCACGGAGTTTGCGTCCGGTGGGCTGGTGATGGTTGCGGGAGCCGTTGGGGCCGAAGGCAATGATGGTGTCAAAACCGGGCCGGACGCCGCGCATGCGCATTTCGTATTCCAGATGCGCCGTCAGCTGCTGTTCGGTCATTCCCGTTCGCAGGGCCCTGAGGGCCGCATCGAGGCACTCCCAGGCGATTTGTGCGGCCCTGCGGATGGTTTGGATTTCGGCGGGCGTTTTTGTCAGGCGAATCTGCTCGACGGCGCCGTCGGCGCAGACCACAGCGGCCCCGAGCGGATGAAGCGCCTTGCGGATGCGCAGCAGCGTCCCGACGGAAATGGTTTTTTCCACGGCCAGCCGGCGGATTTTGCCGTGCCGCTTGACCTCCTCGGCCAGGGCCTCCGTGATGGTCTTTTTCCGCTCGACAATTCGGCAGCCCAGACATTCCCCGATTGCCTGCTCCGTATAGCGGCTGTCGGTCAGCAGAATCGGGGCCCTGTCCGTGACCAAAACCCAGCTGTCGTGTCCGGAAAAATTGGTGATATATCGGACGTTCTCGACCTTGGTCAGGACCAAAGCATCCAGGTTCTTCTCCCGCAGAAACGTGCGAAGCTGTTTGAGACGATTTTGAATCAGTTTTTTGTCCATACCATAGTTCCCAGGGTGAAAAATAGGGTCAAACCGGCCGTAAAATACCGGTTTCGGCCGGAAATGGCAAAAAGATTTTTTGCCGTCATCGCGGGCTTTTATTTCGTATAATTTCTATGTAGAGAGATGTGCAGTTCCCCAAGTCGGGGTTTTGATAAGCAATCTCCTCTCCTGTCTTTTCCATGGCATGGACGCTCCGGCGGGGCGGCGGTCCGACGACGGGTCTCCGCCCCGTTTTTTTATCTTGCCTCCGGCTGTTAAGGACTTGGGCCTGTCGTCATAGCCCAGATTAATCCGGGGGGTTAGTCCGCCTCAGGGACGCTGCGGCGCGGGCCGGCGCGGTCGGGGTCAATCGGCCGAAATCCGAGTTCAAAGGCCGGACAGTCCGGACGCAGGCGGAAATCTCCGGCTTTGGCATCAACAAACAGCGGGTCGGCCCAGCGGGAATGGAGGTCTTTGCCGGCCTTTTTCCATTCTTCAAAGGTTCGGCCGCCGAATTGCACCTGCTCAAGAGGCTGGTTCGGATTGAAATAGAGATTCCAGTCCATCTCAAAGGTACTGTCTGTTTTTTCCGCCGGCGCACTGGGGCGATAATAAAATTCGTAGGGTTTGTCGTTCCAGTTTCCGTCGAAAAGAGTCCCGGTTTCATAATAGACGATATTGCGTTCAAAAAAGCAGCTGATGTGGGGCTCGACGACGCCGCGGCTGAGCTGGTGAAGCCGTCCGAAAGCAAAGATGTTGTTGCGGACGGTGATTTCCTTGGCGTAGTGGATGTTGTAGCCGGCGAACTCGGTGTTATAGACGAGATTGTCCTCGATGAGGATGTGGCTGGAGCCCTCGTCATTGTAAATGCCCCATCCGCCGTATCGGTTGGCGTCGATGTCGTGGATGCGGTTGCCGAGCAGGACGGTGCCCGGCGAGACGCCGAGGGTGTAGATGCCGCCCATGTCGGACAGGAGGCCCTGGCCGATGTGGTGGATGTGGTTGTAAGCGATGCGGTTGTCGCGGCTGACGCTGCGCTGATAGCCCCAGCTCCAGCCGACGGAGATGCCGGTATAATAGCCGTGATGAATTTCGTTGTGCTCGACGGTGTTGTTGTCGGTATGCATCAGGAGGATGCCGACGGCCGAATAAAAGCCCAGCCCGTAGGGGCCGATTCGGTTGTCGGCGATGGTATGGCCGCCGGTGCGCAGGAGCGGGTGGGCGTGTGCCTCTCCGCCGGTGATGCGGATTCCGCCGGCGGCGACATCAAAAATCCGGTTTTGCGTAAAGGAGTTGTTCCGGCAGCCGTCGAGGAATTCGACGGCATAGGTTCCCAGCCGTCCGAACGTGCAGCGTTCAAACCGGATGTGTTGGGCGCCGGTTAAGGATACGGCGGCCGGAACAGAGGCGGAGGCCTGATCGTTGTTGCAGTTACCGGGCGGCAGGGACCACTGGGTGTGGGCAAAATGAAGCCCCTCGAAGCGGATGTGTTCGACATATCGGCGGGCGAGGGGGTCTCCTTCGAGCCGCAGCAGGGCCGGCGCCGCCGGTGCAATCACCTGAGCCTCGGGCAGGTTCTCATCCGGCATCGGCCAATAATACAGCGTGCCGGTTGTGCGGTCCAGGTACCATTCGCCGGGGGCATCGAGGGCTTCCCGGACGTTTTCGACGATGTAGCGGGCCCCTTCCTGCGTGAAATCATCCGTGAAGCGTTTTCCGGAGGGGAACGAAAAGGTCACGATATGTTTGTCGGCGTCGATGGATTCAATCGGCAGGTGGGTGTCGGTCCAAAAGTGAAAGACGATGACTTCAACATCTTTCAGGTTTGTCCAGGTGGGGTCGAGATCGCCGGGCCGAAAGGCAAAGCAGCGCGAAGGGGTATTGTAGGGTTTCTGATGGCCCTCGTCGGGAAAGCCGGCCACGCGGAAGAAGCCTTCGTTGGGGGTGCGGGCCCGCATCCGTCGGCGGCCGTTGACAAACAGCTGGGTGAAGGACCACTTGCCTGCCTTGACTTCGGGGATTTCCGCCTTCCAGATGCGTTCGTTGTGCGGCTGCCAGCCGACAATCGGACGGCCGCCGGTCAGGAGGGGTTTTTCGTTTTCATAAGCGCGAAATGTGACGGGGCTGTCGGCTGTTCCGGAGTGGTCGGGCTTGAGGACCAGCGGCTGGGTGCGGGGATATTGTCCGCCGCGCAGGATGACGGTCCGGGGCCGATTTTTCGGGGTTTGACGAAGCCATTCGAGGGCGCGTTCGAGGGTCCGCACCGGTGCCTCGAAGGTGCCCGGCGCCGTGTCATTGCCGGTCGGCGAGACGTACAGGGTTTGTTCGTTTGGCCGCGTGAGCAAATGGGCGATGAGCGGCCGAAGGGCATCCGACCAAACCTGATATCCTTTTTCATTTAAGTGCAGGTTATCATCGGTGAAGTATTGCGGGTCGGGTTGGCCTTCGCTGTTGAGCAGAACCGAGGCCGAATCAAAAAAGAAAAGCCGCTCATCGGACTGGGCGAGCGTGCGGAGCATGGCATTGAAGCGGAGATAGTCGGCGGCGCGTTCGATGCGGGCGGGGCTGAGTTTGACGGCCATCAGGATGACGGGGTTTTGCGGCAGACGTGTTCGAATCAGGGCCAGCAGCTGTCGGACATCCTCAAAGATTTGTTCGGGGGTCTTGCCCCAGAACGGGTCATTGTCGCCGGAGTAGAGGACCAGCAGACGCGGATTGTACGGAAAAATCACGGTCTGGGCGTGGTGGGTAATGTCGGAATAAATGGAGCCGCCGAAGCCGCGGTTGATGACGGGAAATTCGGGGAAGCAGGTATGCGTCGGCCAGCGGGCGATGCTGGAGCTGCCGACAAAGAGCACGGCATCGGAGGGAAAAGAATTGAGGGCATCCTGACGGCGGAACTGCTCCATCGTCTCCTGCCATCGCTTGGCGGATTCGAGATTGACATCCTTTTGTTCGGGTTCCTGCGCATAAAGTGCGGTACCGACAGTCAAAAAGAGTACCGATGCGAAAGCCAAGAGCCGAATCTGCGTTTTTTGCTGTTTCATGATGCGGTTCCTTATTGCTGGGTTGGTGTTTTGCCGCCGAACTCTCTCGAAACCGCATTGTACTGTACAAAGTCAGAGGTTTCAAATTGTATTGTGTCAGGCGGGGGAGCGCCAGGCCTTGTAGATTTTTTTGAGGATGAGCCAGAGGTAAAGGGCGAGAAAAAGGCCCCAGAAGGCGATGCAGAGGGTTCGGACATAGCGCTGAATCGTGGGGTAGTAAAGGCCGAAGGGGCCGATGAAGTTTCGGATGAAGGGATTGCGGGTATAGGGCCAAAGGGGCTGGACGTCGAGGTGATAGAGGGCGTCGATGAGCACGTGGAGCCAGGCGCCGAGCAGACCGCCGACCGTCATTGACAGAAGCGTGGCCCGGTAAGGCAGGCCGACAAGAGCCATAGCCAATTCGCATACCCTCCGCAGGGGTTTCAGATAGTACACCGCCGCCCCCATTGCAGCGCCGGCGGCCCCGCCGACCAGCAGGGTGTGAAGGCGGAGGAACTGGTGGACGTGTCCCTCATAGGCGAACCAGCCGGCGGCCAGGACTTCCACATCGAGCAGGACATTGGCCAGCAGAATCATCGGCACATCCATCCGGCGGCGGAACAGCAGACCGACAAAACCATTCAGGCCGAAATGATAGGGCGTGTACGGCATAAGCGGTTCGGTCAGGCGCCGAGGTAGCGGTCTTTGAGCAGATAATCCTGAACGTATTCGCGGACGGCTTCTTCGAGCGGTGTAATGGGGGTTTTGCAGCCGGCGGCGCGGAGTTTGGAAATATCGGCCTGTGTGAAGTACTGGTATTTGGGCTGGAGCAATTCGGGCATCGGGATGTAGTCGATGCGGACTTCTTTGCCCATGGCGTCGAAGACGGCGCGGGCCAGGTCGTTCCAGGTGCGGGCTCGGCCGGTGCCGATGTTGTAGAGGCCGTTGGCTTCGGGGTGCTCGGCGAAAAAGAGGGTCATTTCGACGGCGTCCTTGATATAGATGAAGTCGCGCTGCTGCTGGCCGTCGCCGTAATCGGGCCGGTGGGATTTGAAGAGTTTGACCCTGCCGGTGTCGCGAATCTGCTCGAAGGCCTTATGGACGAAGCTGCGCATATCGCCCTTGTGGTATTCGTTGGGGCCGAAGACGTTGAAGTATTTGAGGCCGACGACCTGATCAAGCAGCCCCTGACGCTTCAGCCAGAGGTCAAACATCTGCTTGCTGTAGCCGTACATGTTCAGCGGGCGGAGGAGCTCGATTTTGTCTTCGTCGTCGGAAAAGCCCTGCGAGCCGTCGCCGTAGGTGGCGGCGCTGGAGGCGTAGATAAAGCGGGTGTTGATGGACAGGGCCCAGTTGCACAGGAGCTTGGAGAATTCGTAGTTGTTTTTGACCAGGTAGGTGGCGTCGGTTTCGGTGGTGTCGGAGCAGGCGCCCATATGAAAAACGGCCTCCACCTGCCAGGGCTCGTCGGAGTTGGTAACGGTGTCGCTGAAGTCATCCAGTTCGAGGTAGTCGGCAAAGCGGAGATTGCGGAGGTTTTTCCACTTTTCATCATTGCCGAGCTCATCGACGATGAGGATATCTTCGATGCCGCGCTGATTGAGAGCGGCTACAATGGCCGAGCCGATAAAGCCCGCCCCGCCTGTTACAATAATCATGGTGTCTGTTCCTGATAAAAAGAATCAAGTTTTGTTTCTTGTACCCTATCGGGGCAGGGGCGGTTTGTCAACGACAAAGCCGGTTCAGTCGGTCGGCTCGGCCGGGCGGCTTCGGATTGTCTGGGCGGCTTTGGCGTAGGGATTTTCGCCGGGGCCGGTCCATCGGCGGGCAAGGGTATCGAGAGCGGGCAGGACGGAGGCATCGCCGATTTGGGCCAGGTAGTCGGCGGCGGCCAGGCGGGTCGGCTCATGTTCAGACTCGAGGAGCCGGGCCAGCGTCCGGATGTCGCGTTTTTGAAAGGCCTGTGCGGCTTGTTCGAGTTCAGTCCGGAGGGTGCTGGCGGACTCTTCCGCGCCGGCGGTCCGCTGCGCATCGACGGTCATTGTGCGGCGGTCGGGCAGCGTTTGAGGACCGAGGATATGCAGGGCCAGCAGGGCGCCGGCTAAAATGACGGCCGCCGCCGCATAGCGGAGGAGGGGATGGGACAGCCGGCCGGACAAGGTGGAGGACGGAAGGCGGCGGAGGGTTTCATCCAGACGGCGGCGGGCCAGGGCGGGAAGCGATGCATCAAGGGGCTCGGATTTCAGCTGTTCGGCGGTGCGGAGGACGTTCTGCATCTGCTCGACGGCTCGGCGGCAGTCGGCGCAGTCGGACAGATGGGTGCGGATTGGTTCGGCGGCGGCGCTGTCCAGTTCGCCCAAGACATACGCAGCCAGATTGTCCTGAATGTGTTTATGGTTCATACGGGTTCTCGCTCTAAAACATCGCGCATCAGACGGGCCAGATGGCGGAGGGCCCGATGCAGATGCACTCGCGCTGTGGATTCGGAACAGCCGACGATTTCGGCGATTTGGGGGTAGTCCATTCCTTCGAGCCGGGCCAGGATGAAGACCTGGGCCTGATGATGCGGGAGTTTGCGGAGGGCTTCTCGAAGTCGGCCCAGCAGTTCGGCGGCCCGGGCGTTGTTGTCCGGATTGTCGCCGGCGGACAGGGTCTTTTCGTATTCAGGGTCCAGATTTTTTTCCTTTCGCTGTTTGTGGACATACTCGAGGGCCTTTCGGACGGTGGTGCGGTAGAGATAGGCGTTCCAGTTGACCGGGGCGGTGAAGCTGCGGCGGCGTTTCCAGAGGGCCAGAAAGACCTCCTGATGGACGTCGAGGGCGGCCTCGGCGCTGCCGCAGACCCGCCGGGCAATGGCCAGGACTGTGCCGCTGTATTCGGCCGCCAATTGCTGAAACTGTTCGTCGCCCACTTGACCTGCCGTCCGTGTTTTCGCTGTTTTGACTGAAAAAACGACTGTTTCTGAGAAGATAGAGCATTATAGCCCGCCGGGTGTTTACGGGAAAATGAAAAAAATGCGGGGAGAAAAAGGGACCGTAGCGGAACGGCGGAGGGTTTTAGTTATCCGTCTTTTTTCGGTGCGGTGTTTAGGGGGATGTGGACGGTAAAGACGGTGCCTTCGCCGCGGAGGGTTTGGACGTCGATGGTGCCGTTGTGGGCGGAAACGACCTTTTTGGCGATGGCCAGGCCCAAACCGGTGCCCATATGCCCTTTGGTGGAGTGGAAGGGGCGAAAGAGCATCTCAGGATTTTCGATGCCCGGGCCGTTGTCCTGCACCCGGATGAGCAGGTGGCCGGCGGCATCCAGCTCGGTAGTCAGCGTGACCTGGCCGGTTTGCGGCGGCACGGCCTCGAGGGCATTCAGGAGCAGGTTCATGAGCACATCCTGCATCCGGTCCGGGTCGAGGGGCACCAGTCCGATTTGGTCATCCAGCTGGGCGATGAGGGCGACGCTGCGCTGCTGGGCCTGCGGGCGGAGCAGCTCGATGACGGTTTCGGCCAGCCGATTAATCTGGCAGGGCTGCAGGCGCGGCTTTTCATCCTGCGTGAATTTGAGCATATCGAGGACGAATTTTTCGAGGGTGCCCAGATTGCGCCGCAGGATGGCCCAGCTTTTTCGGGCCTGCTCGAGGTTATCCTGCCGGAAGCTCTGGTCCATCACGTCGATGCCGGTACGGAGGGCCTGGAGGATGTTTTTGATGCCGTGAGAGAGGTTCATGGCGGCCTGAGCGGCTTCGAGCATGCGCTGTCGGCGGGCGGCGGCCTGCTTGCTCTGGAGGGAATTGAAGGCGACGGCGACCATCGTTTCGCCCGGGTCGAAAACCAGCTCAATGCGCTGGTCGTCGGCCAGCCGGGCGGCCTCGGCGGCGGCAGGCGGCTCGCCCGTTTCAAAAAGCAGAACGGTGCCGCCGCAGCGGATTTGGTCCTGATTGTGCAGCTGGACGGGGTGCGTGATGCGCTGCTCATTCAGGAAGGTGCCGTTGGAGGAGTTCAGGTCGCAGATGAGCCACTGGCCGTCGCGGAAGGACAGCTCGGCGTGCTGACGGGAAACGGCCGGGTCGGGCAGAAAAAAATGGGCTTTGTCCCGGGTGCGGCCGATGATTTTGGGCCAGTCCTTCGGGTCCAGCTCGAAGGACTGTCTGCGCAGCGGTCCGGTCAGTATCGTCAGTTTGGCCATAAGGGGTATTGTACCGGCCGATGCGGCGGGTGCAACGGGTTTCCTGCGGCGGGGGCGGAAAGGCAGGGTTATTTTCCGATGCAGAAGCGGGAGAAGATTTGTTCGAGGACGGCTTCAGAGAGGTTTTCGCGTTCGAAGCCGCCCAGCTGCTCCCAGGCGGAGCGGACGAGCATCGCGGCAATTTCCTCGCGGCCCTGTTCGACCTGGCTGGCGGCTTCGGTGAGGGCGGCGGAGGTCTCCGACAAAATCTGCCGGTGCCGCTGATTGAGCATCAGGGCGGTGTCGGTTTCGGAGGCGGCGGTTCGCTGCTGCAGGAGAGTTTTGCGAATCCGTTCTTTGAGGGCCTCCAGGCCGTCGCCCCGCAGGGCGCTGACAGGCAGAAACTCCAACCCAAACTCGGCGTTCAGCTGCGCCAGTCGGGCGGGTATCTCTGCGGGGGCAAGCCGGTCGGATTGTGTCGCCAGGGCCAGCAGCGGCCTGGACCCGAGGAGGGTGAAGATGCCGTGGTCTTCCGTGCGGTCGGGTTTGGCGATGTCGATGCAGAACAGAATCAGGTCGGCTTTCTGCAGGGCGGAGCGGGCGGCCTGCTGGGCGAGGGCGTCGAGGGCATCCAGCGGGGGCTGTGTGCTCAGGCCCGCACAGTCAAACAGGACACAGTCGATGCCGCCCAGCGGCAGGATTTCCGCAAGGACATCGCGGGTGACGGCGCGGGCATCGGAGACAATGCTGCGGGGACGGCCGAGCAGGGCATTCAGGAGCATGCTTTTGCCGGCGTTGACGGCCCCGGCGATGCCCACGGAGGGCAGGTCAATCATCCGTTCGTACCGGAGGGCACCGGTCAGGAGCTGCTCGATTTGCGAACGGAGCGACTGAAGGATTTGGGCGGCCTGAGCGGCCGGCAGGATTTCGATGTCTTCTTCGGCAAAATCCAGGCCGGCCTCGAGGCGGCTGAGCCAGTCGAGCAGGGCGGAGCGGATTTGGGCGATGGTTTGGGCCAGGCGTCCGGCGAGGAGTTTTTCGGCGGCCAGCACCTGAGCGGTGTTGGAGCCGCTGACGATTTGGGCGACGGCCTCGGCCTGAGTGAGGTCGAGTTTGCCGTTCAGGTAGGCGCGGAGGGTGAACTCGCCCGGACGGGCCTGACGGGTGCGTCCGAGGATGCAGGAAAGAATCCGCTCCACAACCGCAGCGGCGGCGAATACATGCAGCTCCGCCATATCCTGGCCGGTGTAGGAATGGGGGGCGGTGAAAATATAGACCACGGCGGGGACAGGAATGTCTTCGACGGGCAGTTCGATGTGAAAAAGACCTCGACGCCGCGGAATGGAAGAGCCGAGCAGCTCCTCAAGAACAGAAAAGGTTTGCGGGCCGCTCAGACGCAGGATAGACACACAGGGCCTGCCGACTGCCGGCGGCGGGCTGCTGAGGGCGGCAATGGTATCGTCGGTTACCATAGCAATTCCGCATGAATCGAAGAGCCGTTGTGCCTGGAAAACCCAAAAGAACCCGTCAAAAAGCAAACTGAACGAATCCGCCGTCGGCGGCGCGTTTGGCTGTTCATTTTATTTGTATTCGCGGAACAAGGGTTTGGGTTTTTTCTTTTTGGGTTTCCCGCCGGTTTTGGCGGTGGCGGGCACGAGGCGTTTTTCCTTCTCGGCCTCCTGCTGCTGGAGGTGTTTGCGGATGACGTACTGTTCAATGACGCCGGCGCCGATGCTGGCCATAATGTAGAGATTCACGCCCGACGGGCCGTTGTAGAGCATCAGCGGAAACAGCAGGGGGAAGAGAATCATCATAATTTTCTGCTGCTGGACGACTTCGGGCCGGGCGGTCTCGGCGGGCTGAGTCTGGGGGGTGAGCTTCTGCTGGAGATACATTACAACCCCCATCAGAATCGGCAGCAGATTGAGCGATTCAATATGCAGGCCGATGAGGGGGATGGTAAAGGCAAACCGGCCGAAGTGAATCAGGGCATCCGGGGCGGACAGGTCGGTAATCCAGAACGGCAGGAAGCCGGCGCCCCGCAGGTCGATGCTCGTATAGACGGCGGTCCAGAGGGCAATCCAGATGGGCATCTGCAAAAACATCGGCATCATCCCGACCATGGGGCTGAACTGGGTCATGCCCGCCTGGTGATAGACTTCGGCCATCTTCCGCTGCATTTCCTGCGGATTGCCTTTGTATTTCTGCTGGACTTCCTGCAGCTGAGGCCCGAGCTTCTGGACCTTCATCATTGTGACCTGGCTTTTTTTGGTGACGGGGTGAAGAACCAGCCGCATCAGGAAGACCAGGACCATAATGACCACACCGTAGTTGCCCCAGGGGCCCATCAGGTGATAGAGGGCGGTCATCAGCCACATAATCGCAAAGGCCAGCGGCTGAGTCAGGAATGCCGGACAGCAGCAGCAGCTTCGCATCGCAAAGGTCTGGTAATAAGCATAGGCCCGATAGGTCGGGTTTTTGTCGAAAAGCCGTTTATCTTTCGGTCCGAGGAAGCATTCAAAGGTGAGGGTCTGGGTGCTGTTGGGGCGTCCGGCGGGGGCCAGCGAAAGGGGTTCGGTCTGGAGGCGGTACGTAGCGCCGGAGTCCGGAGAGCCCTCCGGCTGGCAGAGCTGCGGGTCGTAATATTGGGCGCCGGTGAAGGCGATTGGAGCAGCGGACTCAGGACGGATGACGGCGGCGAAATATTTGTTGGTGGAGGCGGCCCACAGAAATGCAGCCGATTTGTCCGCCTTCATCCGTAGGATGCCCTGGGGGTCGGAAGAGCCGAAGATTTTTTTGAATCCGCTGATAAGCGGACCGAACATCACCGTAAAAGCGCCCGGTTTTTCGGGGCAGGACAATTCTTTCACATAGGAGCGGATTCTGGGGTACTCCAGCAGCCGGGTTTCGACGGCGTTGTTGGGGGTGCGGTAGGCGGCGATGATATTGCGTTCATCGGTTCGGATGTCTTCCGCCAGAACGGCGGCGGTGCCCTGGATTCCGAGCTGCTGGCGGACGGTGCCTTCCGTGAGGTTTTCAATGGTCAGTTCGCACGTCAGGTCATAACGGCCCGGCTCGATGCGGTAGGTTTTGCGCAGGCGAATCTGCGGCACGGTCAGGGTGCGCTGGCCATCGCGGGTTTCGACCTGCCCCAGAAGGGCTTCAAAGACGGCTTTGTCAGCGGATTGTTCGGCCACGGTCCAGTTCAGCCGCTCGAGGGGAAAAACAAGTGTGTTCGAGGAGTCCTTATTGCCAGTCAGCGACAGGGAGGTGTTGGCCAGCGTATAGATGGGCCGTTCGCCTGCATCGATAGGTTTGAGCAGAACAAAGGGCTTCGGATTGTCCTTGTTTCGGTCGTCGAATTCAGAAAGCGTGACGGTTTTGACGGCGGCGCCGCGGGTGGTCAGCTCGATTTGAAATTTGTATCGGGACGGGTCATTCGTGCGCCGGCAGACGTCGTACAGGGCTCCGAGCGTGACGGTCTGTTCAGGGCCGCTGACGGCGGACAGATTTTCAAAAGAAACGACGGGTTCTTCGGGCTCCGCAGGCACCGGCGGCGCATCGGCGGTCTGTTCGGATGAGGCAGCGGGTTGTGCATCGGACGGCGGCTGCACAGCGGCGGCCAGGGGGGCAATGGGATTGCGAAGTTCACAGCGGCCTGCCGGGCAAAGGCCCGCCTTGTAAACCAGCAGGGCGCACAGGCCGACAAAAACAATTGTGAGCGTCCAGATGAGTAAAGGCCATTTCCTCATATTGGTTCTGCCGTTCACGGTGATTGCGTTCCTTTCTGAAGGAATTGACAGCCGCCCTTATCGTCCGTCGGCCAGCCGGTCGCCCTCGAAGTTGTCCAGTTCCGGGACGGCGTAAATCTTTTCTGCGGCGGTTTTGTAATCATATTCCAGCCGTACAAAGTGGACTTCGTTGTCCTGGATATAAACATACGCAGCGCGGTTGTCGCGGTCTCGGGGCTGCCCGACGGAGCCGACATTGATGATGGCTTTTTCATTGGGAATAATCGGGTATTTGCCGCCCAGCTCATCGGGGCTGTAAAAGTCCGGGTCTTCGAGAAAGACGCCGGGCAGGTGGGTATGTCCGACAAAGCAGATGTGCGGCGTCCGGTCGAACAGTGTGGTGATTTTCGAGGAGGTCGTATAGACGTCGTCCGGGAAGATGTATTCATTAATGGGGCGGCGAGGAGAGGCATGGACGAAATCCAGCTGTGCCTCAAAGCCGTCCAGAGGGAGTTTCATCGTCCAGCGCATCCGCTGGCGGCCGAGGTATTGCCAGCGGCGGGCGCGTTTTTCCGGGTCGGGTTCTTCTTCGAGGACCCGTCGGGTCCAGTAGGTGGCGGATTCGGCGCCGGTGTTGAAGTTGGTCGGCTCGAAGAGAACCGCGTAGTCGTGGTTGCCCATCACGCTGTTTTGGGTCTTTTCGATGACCAGGTCGAGACATTCTTTGGGGTTGGCCCCGTAGCCGACGACATCGCCCAGACAGTAAATCGTCTTGATGCCCCGCTCTTCGATGTCCTTGAGGACAACAGAGAGGGCCTCCAGATTCGAATGAATGTCGCTGATAATGGCAAACATATCGGTTATTTTATGACAATATCTGTCTTTTTTACACGGGAACGTTTACAAGACTGCTCTTATAGCATACTTCGGAAAGGTTTTCCAGAAAAACCCCTTCGGAACTTTTGAAATCGGAATTCAGGAGGCCGGCGGTCGGGTTAGAGCAGGTTTTTCCGGGCCAGCAGCTCCCGGAAGGCGGTCATTCCGGCGGGTGTGATGTTGTATTTCTGTCCGGCTTTGGCGATAGAGCCGGCGGCCAGCGTGCCTGCCGAGGCGGGACAGAGCAGCTCCAGCCCATCGGAATCCAGCCAGCTGCCCCGCAGGACAAACAGGTTGAACATAAACAGGGAGATTTTCATCAGTCCTTCCGACTGGAGGTCCTCCAGGTCAAACGGGACAATCCGGGCAGCGGAGCGGAAGGCGTTGGGGCCGTAGAGGCCGAGCATTCCGGTAGAGTCCGACAGGTCGAGGACGGCCGGCGGCGGGTTCAGGTCAGCGGCGAGCTGCTGCAGGCGGGCCAAGAGGGCCTTGTCGCGGCCCGGGAGGGTCAAAATCAGCACTTCTGAACCGATTTTCCCGATGCGCAGGCGGGGTTGTCCGTTTTGAGCGGCCCAACACCAGCGGCCTTCGGCGAGCGGGGCCGACAGGCGGATATCGGCTTTGTCCAGGAGGGGCTGCCAGTCGCCTTTGACGGAGATTCTGCCGAAGCTGCTTAAGTCCACGGCGGCGCAGTGATTGAGGATGGCGATTTGCTCATTTTGCGGGCTGCCGAAGTCGCAGGGCAAGCGCCAGCCGTCGAACTCCGCGAAGGCGGCTCCGAGTGTCTGATGGATTTGATGAAACGGGCTTATTTTGGTCATGGTCCGGGCGTTTAACAAAATCGATCATGAACAACTGGATTCCCGCCGGCGCGGGAATGACCGAAAGATTTCTTCTATGACGGATTCGTTTGTATCAGAAAAAGTGCTGTTTTTCCAAATAAAAAATGATGTGTTCCCGTTAAAATGGTTTAACGGGTGCATGCAAAAAGGGATTTGGCAGGGGCAGGCAGGGCTGGTATAATGGGTTTTTCATTCGAAAAGAAACTTTTTCGGGAGAGAAGCCGTTGGTTCAGATGACATTGCTGGAAGCCGAAGGGCTTGTGAAGAAATATTCCGGCCGGACGGTTGTGGATCAGATTCATCTTACGGTGCCGCAGCGTTCGATTGTGGGCCTTTTGGGACGCAACGGGGCGGGCAAGACCACCACATTCCGGATGGTGATGGGGATGATTGAGCCGGACGGGGGGCGGGTGCTTTTTGAGGGGGTGGATGTGACGCGGATGCCGATGTACCGTCGGGCCCGGATGGGGATGGGCTATCTGTCGCAGGAGCCCAGCGTCTTCGGGCGAATGACGGCGGAGGAAAATCTGGCGGCGATTCTGGAGATGACGACGGCGGGCCGCCGGCAGGTGCGGGAGCGGACGGAGGAACTGCTGGGCCGGTATGCCCTCACGGAGGTGCGGCATACGCAGGCACGAATGCTGTCGGGCGGAGAGCGCAGGCGGCTGGAAATTGCACGGGCGATGGCGCTGCGCCCGGCCCTGCTGCTGCTGGATGAGCCGTTCAGCGGGGTGGACCCGATTGGGGTCGAAGAGCTGCAGGGAGAGATTCGGCGGCTGGCGGCCGGCGGCGTGAGCGTGCTGATTACGGACCACAACGTCGAACGGACGCTGGAGGTGGTGGACAAGGCGTACATTATCGACCACGGGAAGGTGATTGCGGAAGGCACGCCGAAGGAGATTGTGCGCAACGAACTGGTGCGGCGCAGCTATCTGGGGCAGTCGTTTCGAATGGATGAGTTTGATAAACCGTCCAGCCCGTGGGTGGGGTGAAAGAATCCCTTTTGGAGGGAAGACTATGAAGATAAAAAGAGTTCATGTGAGGAACTTTAAGAGCTTCCGAGAATTGGATTTGGAATTGGGAAACCTGAATGTGATAATTGGGGCAAATGCTTCAGGGAAGTCCAATTTTGTGCAGATTTTCAAGTTTCTTCGGGATATTGAGCAGAATGATCTTAGAAATGCTGTTTCAATGAACGGAGGAATAGGTTCTTTGTGTAATATTCAGAAATGTGATGAGAAGTTGTCAATACGCTTTTGTTGCACAGATTTCTTTGAAGTTAGAAGCCGTAAAGGTACCTTGAATATTCTTGAGACAGACGCCTTTTTCTCTCTTGTTTCTGATTCATCTGCCACAGAAGGATACAGAATCGAGGACAATGAATATTCACAGCATATTGAGATTGATAATCCTCGAGAATCGCAACGTCAAAAAGAGGATTGGTTCTGTCTTCCCAAAGAAAAGAAAGGCATTTTAACCTTTCGGTCAAAAAAACCTTATCTTGAGGTGAATCCGGAAAGTTTTAAGAAAGCACTGGAGGAAATTAGGTTTTTTCCACCGGATGAATTATTTGAAATCATTAGCAAGCGACTTGTGAAAGACCAGATGAGACTTTTGTTTCAGGATCCTTTACCTTTTCTGCCTATTCGTGCAGGATTATTTCGGAATATAGGGATTTACAATTTTGCGCCTCATTTGGCGAAAAATCCGGTTCCGATTGCGGGCAGGGCGGAATTGGAGGAGGATGGGAAAAATTTGGCTTTGATTCTTCACAATATTCGTGAAGGAGAAGAAAAAGACAAACTCAACAACCTGCTTAATTCGCTTTTATCATTTGCCGTTGAGGCAGATACGGAAAAGTTTGCTGAAAAATCATTGATGGTTTCCTTGCGAGAGAAATATTATCAACGGCCCCTTCGGGCGGATATGATATCGGATGGAACATTAGAAGTTATGGCTTTATTGATTGCGCTTTATTTTGAGCGAAAAGAGATCATTATTTTAGAGGAGCCCGAGAAAAACCTTCATCCTCATTTGGTAGGCGGGCTGGCGGAGATGTTCAAAGAAGTTTCCAAAAAGAAGCAGATTATTGTAACGACCCATAGCCCACAGCTTGTGAAATATGTAGGGGTTGAGAATCTTCTTCTGGTATCTCGCAATGAAGAAGGTTTTTCCGAAATTACAAGGCCGGCGGATAAAGAAGGCGTTCAAACGTTTTTGAAAAATGAAATCGGTCTGGATGAACTTTTTATTCAGGATTTGCTGACAACCTAACTCAAATGGGTTACCGTCGTCTTTATTTTCTGGTTGAGGGGTATACAGACAAAAAATTTGTCGAAGAAGTTTTTCGCAGTTTGCTTGCCGGGCGATATGACCATATTCAGGGGTGGGAATATTCAAAAAAGTCGCCTCAGGAAATCAGGAAGTTCATTTCGTCTATCCGTTCAATGGGGGCAGATTTTTTTATTCTGACTGATATAAACAGTGCGGTTTGTAAAACAAGTAAAAAAAGGGAACTCTGTGAGAAATGGGAGGTTGCCTCTCTTGAAGACAGGATGATTGTGGTAGTTCGAGAAATCGAAGGGTGGTATTTGGCCGGAATGAGTGAAGATCTATGCAGACGTTCTAAAGTTTCACTTTCGTCAACGGATAGTCTCACAAAGGAGTCTTTTGACAAGTTAGTTCCTAAAGGGCGTTCTCCTATAGATTTCCGAACAGAGATTCTCAAGAATTATTCGTTGGAGACGGCAAAAAGAAAGAATACCTCTTTCGGTTATTTATGCAAAAGAATAGGGATTTGAAAACCTATGGCGGAGATGGAATGCAGAATGACGCGGTATCCGGCGGGGGTGCTGGCGAAAAAGGCACGGCCGGTGGAAAAGATTGATGACTCCATTCGGGCCCTGGCGGAGCGGATGAAAGACCTGATGGTTGAGCACAAGGGAGTGGGGCTGGCCGGCCCGCAGGCGGGGGTGGATTTGCGGATTTTTGTCGTCTCGGTGGACGGCACGAAAGAACACGCCAAGGTCTATATCAATCCGGAGATTCAGGTCAGCGGCGGGCTCGAGGAACACGAGGAAGGATGTCTGTCGCTGCCGGGCATCTGGGGCAAAGTCCGCCGCTACAAAAAATGCACGGTGACGGCGACGGATTTGGAGGGTCGGCGGTTTACGGAGGAAGGCGAGGGGCTTTTGGCACGGGCTTTTCAGCATGAGTACGACCATCTGGAGGGGATTCTGATTAAAGACCGGCTGAGCGCGGCGGCCAAACTTCGCGCCCGCAAGCGGCTCAAAGAACTGGAAGAAGCGGCGGGTTCGGAATCGTAAATGGGCTCACCGGGAAGCCTTCGGGATTTTATGAAGATTCTGGCTCACGGGATTGATTTGGTGGAGTTCGGCCGGCTCGAACAGCTGCTTCAGCGGCACGGTGCGCGGGCGATGGAGCGGATTTTTACGGCGCGCGAGCAGGCGGATGCCCAGGGCCTACGCAATCGTCTGGAACGGCTGGCGGGGCGGTTTGCCGCCAAGGAGGCGGTGATGAAGCTGGTCGGCAGCGGCTGGCGGGACGGCGTGGCCTGGACGGATGTGGAGGTGGTCAATGATGCGGCCGGCCGGCCTGTGGTGAATCTGACCGGACGCCTGAAGGAGCTGGCAGACAAACAGGGAATCGAGCAAATCACGCTGAGCATCACGCATACAGACCGATTTGCGATTGCCTCAGCGGTTGCGCTGGCCGATGCGGCATCTTTATAAAGCCGAGCGGATTATTCAATGATGGGGGTCTTGAGGGCTTCCAGTTCCTCCGCGGTGAGGGCATCCGTGAAGGCGACGGCCTGGCCGCGGGCACGGGGCTGGTAGGGGTCGATTCGGCGGCAGCGGCGCTGAATGGTGCGCCCGTCCGGCAGGCGGAAGGTCAGGATGCCGTTTTGAAAGGGAATGGCGTTGGCAAAGATGTAGGCCCCGCTTTGGCTGATGTTCAGAACAAATCCTTCGGTGTACAAGTCGGAATCTTCGGCGCTGATGGCCGCCCGGACATCTTCGCGGGCTTTGTAGCGGACGCTTTTTCTTCGTTCTTCCATCTGCATTCTTCGGCCCTTGCATTTGGTTTCAGATGATTGCGTAAGGCCATTGTAAATTATCGGCAGAAAGAAGCAACTGTTTTACGCAATTTTATTCCCAGAGAGGGCTTAGGCGTTTGCGTTCGTCGGCATTTTGGGCTTCGGGTCTTGTCCAGACAGCCAGCTCGAGGGCATGCCGGCAGGGGCAGCGGTCATCGGCAAGCGGTTCGCTGCCTGCCAGCAGTTCTTCAAGCAGATGGACGGCATTGTCCGTAGCGGTGTGAAGATTGCCGATAATTTCCTGCAGAAGAGACTGCTGGGACTGGTTGGGGTCGTGGGGCCGCCAGCAGTCGTAATCGGTAATCAGGGCCAGCAGGGCATAGCACATCTGGGCTTCGCGGGCGAGTTTGGCCTCGGGCAGGGCGGTCATTCCAATCAGGTCAGCCCCCCATTGGCGGTGCATCTGAGATTCGGCGCGGGTGGAAAACTGGGGCCCTTCCATGCAGACATAGGTGCCCGACGAATGGACCCGAAAGGGCAGCCGGCGGCTGACGGTGAGGAGCTGCTGACGAAGCCGGGTGCAGCAGGGCTGGGCAAACTCAACATGAACGGCACCGAGGACATCAAAAAAACTGGACCGCCGGCGGAAGGTCTTGTCGATAAACTGGTCCGCCAAAACGACTTCTTTGGGGGCGTATTCCTCTCGAAGAGAGCCGACGGCTCCGCTGGCAAGGATGACGCGGACGCCGAGAGATTTGAGGGCGAAGATGTTGGCGGCATACGGGATGCAGGAAGGGCTCAGGCAATGTCCCCGGCCGTGGCGGTTCAGAAAGGCGATGCGGCGGCCGGCAAAGGTGCCGATTTGGATGGGGGCGCTGGGCTTGCCGAAGGGGGTATCCGGAAACACTTCTTCGATGTCGGCAAGACGGGCGGCAAAGGCGTCGCCGAGCCCCGTTCCTCCGATGACTGCAATCTGCGGCTTGTCCATAAGCGGTCCCAGACAATTGGGTTATTGGGAGAAATAGCGTTTGGCAAACTGGATAAAGTACGGCCAGTTGGGGCCGGTGGTGTGTCCGCCTTCGTGCTGACGGAAGGCGATGTCGCCGTCGATGAGCGTGCCCTCCGGCGGAAAGACGGTCGTCCTCATACTTTTTTTGCCGAGCAGCTCATAAACGGGGCCGGCCATCGCCCCGCCGAGGAACATCCCTTTAGCGTCAATCCAGGGGCCTTCCACCGGGGAGGAACCGGCGCTGATGAAGACGGGCCGCGGGGCACAAAGGGCGACAAGATGATGGCCGTCCACGGGCAGGTCTTCCTGGGTGAGCGGACCGGCGTATTTGAGAAAATTGCCGGCAAACCAGTGGTATTCGGCGGGCGAGGCGAGGTTTTCCACCTGTTCGCCGAAGATACGATGCAGGAGTTTGACGCCGCCGGCGCCGGAGGAGCCGATAAAGGCGATGGCGAACCGCGTATCGTAGGCCATCGCAACGGCGGCGGCCTTTCCGTAGCGGGACAGGCCCTCGATTCCTACACGCCTGGCGTCGACATCCGGGTCGGTTTCGAAATAATCGAGGACCCGGCTTGCTCCCCACGCCCAGGCCCGCAGACAGCCCCAGTCGTCAGGTTTTCGGGGTTGACCTTTGTTGACCAGGCCGATGATGCCCTCGCGCAGGCCGGCGCCATTATCGGCCTGGATACTGACGGGATTGAGAACGGCCCAGCCCCAGCCCTCTTTAAGAAGCTGCTGCTTCCAGGTGAGCTCGCCCGCACGCGGTCTTTCGACCCAGCCGGGAAAGCCGAATTCGAGGATGACGGGGACGGGTTTGTCTGCGCCGGCGGGGGTACCGAGTGTCAGCCGGATGATGACTTCGACGGCCGGATAGGAGGAGTTGTCAACGATGCCTTCCAGCTGCTTGATTTTGACGGGAAAATCGCCGTCTTTGTCTTCTTTGACGTCCGTGACTTTCCATTGGACGGACGGGACATTGGCGGGAACGCGTCCGTAGATTTCGCGGTCAAACAGTTCGAGGATTTCGGCCCGCCGAGCCGGCCATTGGTCGGGGCGGGTTACTCGAGTGCCGTTGTTAAATTCGAGAGGGTCAGGAAGGAAGTAGGGCGGAACTTTTGCCTCATCGGCGTTGGCGGCGTTGGGGGCCTTGGGGTCGCCGGAAGGACCCGGGCGGAGCGAGGCAATGCCCAGCTGTTCCATCATTTGTTTGTGGTCGGCGGCGCTGAGCTCCGAAATCCGCCGGCGCTCTTCCGGAGAAACCTGAGCCGAAAGCAGACCGGCCATGGTTGTCCACAGGACAACGGCAAACGCCGCTTTTCCAGCGCTGTGTATTATCCGCATACTTTTTTCTATACTGGATAGGGTCGCCGGATGCAACAGTCTTTTAAAGGTTTTAACAAAGCGGTGCCGCTCTGGATTCCCGCCTTCCTCCTTCGCGGAAGCTTCGAAGGACAGGCCGCAGGAAGGACCGTAGGTTTGTTGGACATACAAATATTTCCTCCGGAAAAAGCAAGGGATTTGAGGGTTTTGGAGACCTCTTCAGCGGCTTATCGGCGGGGGGAGGGTTTGAGGATTTGGAGGAGGCGGATGTGGTCATCAGTCCACAGATCGACAGAGGCGGCGGATTCGGGCAGGGGGCTGGCGGCGGACTGAAGGAGCGGGTTTTCGAGCGGTTCTTTGGCGGGAGAGAGCAGGAGCCAATCGGAGGAAAGGGCGCCGAACTGCTCATCGGGATAGGTTTCCAGCCAAAGGCAGTGAAGCTGGAAGTGTTCGGCCAGTTTGCGGACGACCTGAATCAGGTCCAGATGAATGGAGGACAGGTGAAAGGCCAGGACGCCGTCGGGTTTGATGTGTTTGAGGTAGATTTCCATCGCCTGGCTGGTGAGCAGGTGGACGGGCACGGCATCGCTGCTGAAGGCGTCAAGGACAAGGATGTCGAAGTTTTGCGGAGATTCCCGTTCGAGGGACAGCCGGCCGTCGCCCAAAACAATCTGGATGTCGGCTTGGCTGTCGGACAGGTAGGTGAAATACTTTCTCGCCAGCCGTTCGACGGCGGGGTTGATTTCATAAAAGCGGATGACATCGCCTTTCCGTCCATAATAGGCGATGGTGCCCACGCCCAGCCCGATGACGCCGATGCGGCGAGGCGGATGCTGAGGATTGGAGCGGATGAGCAGACCGATGCCGCTGTTGAACCCGTAATAGGCGGTTGGGAGATGCCGTTTGTCCGGATGCTGGAACTGAAGACCGTGGAAGGTCGTGCCGTGCTGGAGGAGCCGTTTGTGCAGGAGGGGGTTGTCCCAATCATCTTCCCAGACGGTCAGAACGCCGAAGAAGTTGCGGGCGTGATCGATGGCCCGCTGGTTTTGGGTGGTGCGGCGGCCGACGAGGAAGATGCCCGTAAGTCCGACGACGGCAAGGGCGGCAATATAGGCAATTTTTCGCCGGCGGCCCTGGATATACCGGCGGTCGGTCAGGACGACGAGAATCACGGCCAAAAGGACGGCTAAGTGGAGTTCCACATAGGTTTTAAAGAGCAATGGGGCCAGGATGGAGACAAAGATGCCGCCGAGTGCACCGCCGGCGGCAATAAGCAGATAATAGGCGGTCAAATGGCGGGGATGCGGGCGGAGGGCATACAGTTCCCCATGGCAGACCATACAGCAGCAGAAGAGAAGAAAACTGTAAAGTCCGATAATCAGTGTGATATTAGGCCTTTTTTCTTCAATAATGCGGGCCATGATGATGCCTAAAATGCTCACAATAAACAGGGTCAGGAAAAGGGGGCGTTTGTACCAGCGAGGGCTGTCAAAACAGATTATAAAAGACAGGAGATATAAGCTTAATGGGAGAATCCATAAAAAGGGTACGACGGCAATATCCTGGGTAATTTTTTCGGTGACGGCCAGCAGGAGCGTGGAAGCGACCGCGGGCAAAGAAAGCCAGAGAAGGCAGGATGAACCCTTCAAAGGTCCTGCTGAATTCTCTTTTTTTTGGGATGATGGGGAGGATGGGGTGTTTAAAAAGAGGTTGATTGCACAAACAGCACAAGTGACAGCATAAAAAAGAAATAAGGAAGACCAAAACAGGGCCTGCTGCTGACGGGTCAAAAGGGGTTCAAAGATAAACGGATAGGAAATAAGGGCTAATAACGAGCCGATGTTGCTGAGGGCATAAAGACGGTAGGGAATAAAAGCGGGGTCGATTCGGCAAATCCAGGATTGGAGAAGCGGGCCTGTGGAAGAAAGGAGAAAATAAGGAAGGCCGATGCAGACAAGGCATATCCATAATATTTGAATAATCGGGTTGGTTTCGGGCGTCGGTTTCAGCTGTGCCGGCGGGATGATTCGAAAGGCCAGTACGGCGGCGGCAAGGAGCAGGAGCAGATGCAGGACGGCCTGCAGGCGGGCGGGCAGGCGGCGAAGGGCGTGGGCATAGGCGTAGCCGGCCAGCAGGAGCAGCTGGAAAAAGAGCATGCAGGCGGTCCACACTTCGGGTGTGCCGCCGAACCAGGGGGTCAGAAAGCGCCCAAACAGCGGCTGCACCTGAAAAAGCAGGAACGCCCCGGCAAAGACACCCGCCGCAAAAAAAAGGAAAACTCGTTTTTGCATAAGGAAAGTATATGGTTTTCGCATTCCGGCGGCAACGAACAGTTTCTTTTGGCTTGTTATTCAGGGAAGGAGCAAATACAATGACCCTCAAAATCCGAAAGAAAACAGGTTTTGGTAGATGGAATTAAAAGCCCATCCAGATTTATATAAAAGAACGGTCAAGGGAACATTTTGGCTTTTTTCCGGTCGGCTCTTTCAGCAGCTGCTTGGTTATTTGAAATGGATTGTTCTGGCCCGCTTTCTTCATCCGAGGGACTTCGGCAGTTTCGGGCTGGTTATGCTGCTGACGGAAATTTTCAATACATTTACCCAGCCGGGTTTTCATTCGTCTTTAATCCAGAAAAAGGAGTCAATTCATCCCTATTTGAATTCTGTTTGGACATTCGGGATTCTTCGGGGGCTGATTCTTTGTTTAATTCTTTGGGCGGCGGCTCCGGGGTGGGTGAGTTTCTTTGAGGGGCGATGGGAATGGTCGGAAAAGGAGATTCTGGAGCCGAAGGGGTTTCTTAAAACCATCCGGGAGGGGCGAACTCCGCTGGATGAGGATTTGGCAAGCCGCATCGGGACTTTGGATTTGGATTCGCGGACAGCGGCACAGATTTTGACGGAGATATGCCGTACGAGTGATTTGCGCGCGGCCGCGGAGGCCTCTTCCATTCACTGGTCATCTTATGCACGGAGTTTCTTTGGCAAGCAGCTGGAGGCAGAGGGGCTCTATCGAGTCAACCGCCTGCTGCTGGAGGACGCATATCCGTCTTTTTTTCAGCGGAAAATTGTTGACCGTCCTGAGGTGATTTGGCTGATTCGAGTATTTGGAATTCTGCTGTTTGTCGGGACTTTTGAAAATATCTGTCTGCTTTTTTTCCAGAAAGAACTTCGATTTTCGAGATTGTTTTGGCTTCAAAGCACGGCTTCGCTGGCCTCCAGTCTGTCGGCAATCTGTTTGGCCATTTGGACCCGAAGCGTCTGGGCTCTGCTGGGCGGCCAGGCGGCGGATGTTCTCTGCCGGCTGCTTTTGGGATACTGGGTTTATCCGTACCGCCCGCAGTTCGAGCTGGATTTGGAAAAGCTCAAACCGCTGTGGACATTCGGCAAATGGATTACTTTATCCGGAATACTCGGCTTTCTTCTGTCGCATGGGGATGATTTGGTTGTCGGGAAGATGCTGGGGGTTGCGGCGCTGGGCTTTTACGGGATGGCCTACAAGATTTCCAATCTGCCGACGACGGAAATTACCAATGTTCTCCTTCAGGTGGCTTTTCCGGCGTATTCGAAACTTCAGGATGACCCGGTGCGGCTTCAGCAGGCTTATTTCAAGATGGTTTCTGTGGCGGCGGCGGCGACCTTCTGGTTTTCGGGGCTGATTTTTCTGTGTGCAGAGGATATTGTGCTTCTTTTGCTCGGTGAAAAGTGGAGGCCGATTATCCCGTGTATTCGGGTGTTGTCGCTGTGGGGCTGTGTTCGGCCTTTGGGGGCGACTTCGGGGTCTGTTTTCTTAAGTCGGGGCAAACCGTCGTATCAGGGCTGGACGCAGGCAGTCAAGTTAATTTTAATGGCGGCCCTGATTTATCCGCTGACCCGAATGTACGGTTTTACCGGGACAGGAATGGCGGTGCTGCTGAGTGCAGTTTTTGTGCAGATTCCTGTTCTTTGGCTTTTGGCTCAGCTGCTTCAATGCTCGAGCGGGCGTCTTTTGAGAGCCCTGTGGGTTCCATCGGCGGGTTTAATCGGGATGTTCGCGGGCGGGGCTTTGCTGACGGTCCTGTTCGGAAACGACCCGTCCGGCATCCGATTGGCGGCGGTTGGATTGGGTTCGACGGTTTGTTTTGCCGGATGCCTCTGGCTGGCGGATGCTCTGTCCGAGAGACAGTTTTATCAATTTTTTCACGAACAGATTCTTTTTTTGAAAAGGGCCGCAGTGCATTATGTCCACTTCGACGGGTTCCAGAAGGGTTTTGCTGATCGGGATTGACGGCGGGTGCTGGTCTCTTCTGAATCGGGCCATAGACGCAGGCGCGATGCCGTGTTTGAAGGCCTTGCGGGAACAGGGGTCCTGGGGGAATCTTTTGTCAACAATTCCGCCGAAAACGCCTGCCGCCTGGGGGGCTTTTCAAACCGGCAGGAATCCGGGAGCGAATGGAGTTTTTGATTTTGCCTGGTGGGATCGGGCTTCTCGGCAGACCCGATGTGCCAGCGCCGCCTCGCTGGAAGAAACAATTTGGGAGATTGCCGGTCGGGCCGGCAGGCGTGTTGGGCTTCTGAATGTTCCCATGACCTATCCGCCCCGTCCGATTCCGGGAATGGTGGTTTGCGGACTTCTGACCCCTTCGATGGATTCGGAATGGACCTATCCGCCTTCTTTGAAATCGGAGCTGCTGAAGGCAGTGCCCGGGTATCATATTTTTAATCTGGACGATATGCCGTTTCGGGAGGTTCAAAAGAACCCGGAGCTGTTTTTGTCAATGATGTCGGATGCCGTGGACAAACGCGGAAAAGCAGCTCGTTTTTTGCTCGAGCAGGAGCCCTTTGATGTTTTTATGGTTCATTTTCAGGCCAGTGATGTCGTCCAGCACGGCCTTTGGGGATTTTTGAGTCCCGACCATCCGGATTACAACGAAGCGGTCTGCCGGCTTGCTTTTGAGCGGTTCTATCGGAAACTTGATGAAGAAATTCAGCATACCCTGGAGCTTTTTCAGAAGCGTTCTATCGGTCCGACCGTGACGTTCGTGCTTTCGGATCATGGATTTCAGACGCACAGAAAAAGAGTTCACCTGGGGTATTTCTTGGTTGAAAAAGGGTTCCTGCGGGTGAAACAGCCGGATTTTTCTGCTCGGATGAAGAATTGGATGAGCTGTTTGACAGGCAGGAGGATTCCCTCCCGACCGGATTTTGACTGGGAGAGGAGCCGTGTGTTTTCCTTCAGTCAGGGCAATGACGGCTTTCTTTATTTTCTGGAAGAGAATCAGTCTGCCCGCCTTCGAACTGAAGAGGAATTGAGAAGAAGTCTTGACTCGCTGAGCGACCCGGAGACAGGCCAAAAAGTAGTCCGGCACATCTGGCGACGGGAAGAGCTGTATCGGGGGAAGTATGCGGACCGGATGCCGGACTGGGTCCTGCAGCCGATTGACGGCTATTCGTTTACCGGAGATTATGCGGCTTCCCAGAAAGAGCTCTTTCGGCCCGTTCAGCTCGGCCGTGATTTTCATATCGGGATGCATCATCCCGAAGGAATATTGGCGGTTTTTGGCGATTCAGTCAAACAAGGGATATCATTGCAGGGAGTCCGTCTGATTGATTTGGCTCCGACGATACTGGCGTTGCTGGGAACAGCGGTTCCGGCGGAGATGGAGGGACGGGTTTTGACGGAGCTGTTTTGCGGACTGGAGGACTCGGCAAGGACCGCCGGCTCTCAACCACCAAATCCTGCGGTTCGGGAAGAAGGGGTTTATTCCGACGAGGAGGCGGCGCAGATTGAAAAGCGTCTTCGGGACCTTGGGTATATCGAGTAGATTAAATCCTTGCTGTATCTTGAGGCGAAACTGCAGACAGCGGATAGCCGTATTGGAGCATTTTTCCCCGGCAGAGGGTTTCGATGAGAGACAGATTTTCGGGGCCGTAAAAGCTCAGCCAGTCGGTTTCATAATTGCCCTTCGGCTGATATTGGCGGTTCAGATAGGGCCGAATGTCGCGTTTGACCGGAAGGCCGAGTCGGGAGGCAAGGTCTCGGATGGCCTGGATTTTGTCCTGGAGGAAGGTTTCGTATTTCAGCAGGAGCATTCGGTCTTTGTATTGTTCATAAATCTCGAGGATGCGGTTCCAGCGAAGGGCCTGGGTTGCAATATAGTTGTTTCCTTTCGTGCCGAACAGGGTGCCGTCCAGAGCCAGTTTCCAGACGCTGCCGGGGGTTTGCTGAATCTGCTCAGCCGTCAGGTCTTCGGCGTTGCCGGGCAGTTTCAAAAAACTCAGGATGCTGCGGATGTTGTCGCGCGGGTCCCGCAGAAGAAAGACATAACGGGCCTGGGGAAACAGGACCGTCAGTTGGTCCATATAGAAAATCAGGTCCGGTTCTTTGACAATTTTTCTGGAAAACAGATAGCGGTATCGCTGGATGTACCACTCCAGCGGCAGTTCTTTCCGGAGCAGCTTGAATGGAATGGTTCCGGGAGTTCGCCAGAACAAATCGATGGTTCTCTTTTGGCGTGTTGCGATAGCCAGCAGAGCGGCGATGGCCGATGAGCCGGTCTTGTAGTTGCCGCAGATGAAGATGGTGTCCGGATGCAGTCTGGCTCCGAGATTTCGGATGCAGACGGGGGTTCTGGATTCTATTTTGTTCAGAATCCGATTGACTTTTTGCCGGATTTCTATGGGCAAAGCGCTCAGCAGCTCCATGTTCCTTTTTGCGTGTCCCGGAATTTGCCGTCTGAAGGCATCGAAAGGATTATAACAAAAACCGGACGCCGGGTTCAATATTCACCCTTGGTGTTCTTGCGTTTTTTCTATGGTTCGGATAGCATACGTTTTTGGAGTGAAAAGACCTTTGTTGGAATCGCCGGGATTCAATAAAGCGGGAAAGACCGAATGTGAAGGAGTTGCCAGGATTCGATGAGGCACAACGAAAACACGTCTGCGAAAAGTGAGGAACACGAACAAATTCGCTTTTTGCTTTCGTATCTTCATACATTGCCGCTTTCCCCGGGGATGAAGGTTCTTTTTGTAAGCTGCCTGGATTTGTCGCCCTGGCGGGAGGAGTTTCCGGCCGAGCCGCGGGTGGAGATTCTCACGCCCGGAAGCGTTTTTTTCGGTCGGAATGCCGTCCAATCACCGGATGAGGCGGTCCGGCTGGACCTTGAGGATGAATTGCCGACGGCTCCGGCATGTTATGATTTCATTCTGGTTCTGGATTGGCTGGAGTACTGCACCTGGCCCCGCTGGGGTCTGCAGAAGCTGTTTTTTCTGCTGAAGCCGGGGGGGCATATTCTGATGCTGGTAAAAAATACGCCGGTTCGATGGGGTTCATGGCCCCCGAAAGAGGATTGGAAGACACAAACGGGTCCGTTTCGTCAGCCCTACGATGCGGCGGATTCCTGCACGGCTGATTTTCATCAGGCGAAAAAGGCCTGTTTTCCGGCGGTTCCTTATCCGTGGTACCGTGTAAAGGCCTGGTTTTCTTTTTTGGGTCTTGAAATCCGCCGGGTTGAGCCTTTCAAGGCGGCCGTACAGCGTTTTCCCGATAAGGAGGGCCGTGTTGGTTTTCTTCAGAAATGGTTCAATCGATGGATATTACTGACGCAAAAAACGCCGATTTTTTATCATGCCGTCAAGCCCAAAAGCAGGACGGAATTTTTTCGAGAGCGAATCTGCATTCGCTCTGATTTTTCAGTTCTTTTTGAGAAACACTACAGCCGGACTCTCCGGGAGCGGAGACAATGGCAGCAGACGTATCCGCAGTATGGGAAGGAAAGGCCGGTTTTGCTGAGGATTCCCGAGAGCCGTACGAACATTTTGGTTCTTTCGCCTCATCCGGATGATGAGGTGATTGGCTGCGGCGGACTGATTTTAAATTTGACGGAAAGGGGGCATCGTGTCGTCGTTGTTCATCTGACAGACGGTTCCCAGTGTCATTCCCTGCGGACTAAACCGAAGGCCTACCGAAATCGAATCCGGCTGGATGAGGCACAGCAGGCGGCCGAGGCCATGGGGGCGGAATGCTGTCTGTGGGGGATTCCGGAAAAGGAACTTCGGCCCGCCCCGGAATACACACAGAAGCTCTGTGCCTTGCTGGAAAATGTGAAACCGGAATGGATTCTGGTTCCGTTTATCAATGACCCCCATCCGGATCATCAAACCTGCAATCATCTGCTTCAGGACTCTCTGAGGCGCATTCTTGGATATCAGAGTGCGGGCGCTGTGATTCAGTATGAAGTTGATGAATTGCTGCCGGCGAATGTTTATCTGCCCATCGACAGCTTCATGGACCGCAAGGAGCGTCTTTTATTTTTCTACCAGACCGGGATGAAACCGGTCGATTATATGGATTCCTGCCTGTGGAGACATGCGTACAGCTCCTGGTGTTATACGGGGACACCGGGTTTTGTTGAATCATTTCTTCTGCTCAGCCCCGGGGAGTATCTGTCTATTAAGCCTGCAGGGAAGTCGTTGGAGAAAACCACAAAGGAGCCGGCCGGATGAAAATCGCCGTGATTGTTAGTACATTTCCGAAGCTCTCTGAGACGTTTATCCTCAACCAGATAACGGGGCTGCTGAAACGGGGGCATACGGTGCGGATTTTCAGCCGGTTTCACCCCGAAGAGAAAGTGTTTCATCCGGAGGTGACTGAATATAGACTTCTGAAACGGACGGTGTATCTGCCGGCGGTTCCGACGTCCAAATGGGCCTGCCGTCTGAAGGCGGTCGGCTGGCTGCTGCGGTTTTTGTTTACCCATCCGGCGGTTCTGTTTCGAGTGCTTCGTTTTCTCCTGTGCCGCAAGGAGCCCTTTTCCTATCTTCTCTTCTTTCATTCCCTGCCGATTTTGTCGTTTCACCCGGATGTGATTCATGTGCATTATGGGCATAACGGCAATCAGTTTCTTCCGCTCAAACAAATCGTGCCGACTTCGGCGTTTTTAACAATGTTTCATGGACACGATATTCATCTGGGAAAAGAAGGAGGTCCGGGGTATTATAAAGAGCTGTTCCGAATTGCCGACTTAATTTTGACTAATTCAGAGCATACGCGTTGTGCATTGCTCAACCAGGGGGCTGTTCCGCAGAAAACCATGGTTCATCCGGTTGGGATTTGTTTGAAACGATTTCGGTTTTGCGGAAGAACTCCCAGGTCTTCCGAAACGCCGGCGAGAATTTTAACGATCAGCCGGCTTCATGAAGATAAAGGGGTGGATTGTGCCATCCGTGCGGTTGCGCATTTGAAAACGCTGCTTCCGGACCTGCCTCTGGAATACAGAATTGTCGGAGACGGTCCTCTCGAGAAACCGCTGAAGCAGTTGGCCGAACAGACAGGGCTCCATGAACAAATTATTTTTCTCGGAGCTCTAAATCAGAGCGGTGTAGTGGAGCAGCTTCGTCAGGCGGACCTGTTTCTTCTGATGAGCGTTCATGAAGGACTGGGAGTGGTGCTGCTGGAGGCACAGGCAATGGAAGTCCCGATTGTGGCGACAAATGTAGACGGGATTCCGGAAGCGGTGCTGCCGGGGCGGTCGGCGATTCTGGTGCCTGCCGGCGATGCGGAAGCGGCGGCCAGGGCCATGGCCGAACTGCTGAAAGACCCGCAAAGAAGAATACAAATGGGGCGGGAGGGACGAAAGTATGTGGAGGAGCGATACGATGTGGATGTTTTGAATGACAAACTCATCAGAATCTATTCAGAAATTCTGCAAAATTGCCGACGACAGGAAAGATGAGTCAAAATCAATCCTTTTCAGTCAGTGTTGTGATCCCGGCTTATAACGCGGAAGCCACGATTGAGCGGGCGATTGAAAGCGTCCTGCATCAGACGCGGCCGCCGGAGGAGATTATTGTGGTCGATGACGGCTCGACAGACCGCACGGCGGAGAAGGTGCAGCAGTACGGGGGTCGTGTTCGATACCTGTTTCAGGAGCATCGTGGGGCCAATGAGGCGAGAAATTGCGCGATTGAACAGGCACAGGGAAACTGGATTGCCCTGCTGGATGCCGATGATGAGTGGCTGCCGAAAAAATTAGAGGTGCAGCATTCTTTGCTGGAAAGAAATCCGCATCTGGTTTGGGCATACGGGAATTATCATGTTCGCAAGCCGGATGGGAGCTGTCAGGAAGCCCATGACCGAGAAACCGCCCGAAAGCTGCTGGGGCAGGGGGATTATTTTCCGGATTTTTTGGAGGCCTATGCTCAGGATATTCCGGTTCATACGATAACCATGCTGATTCGCAGGGATGCCTTGATGCAGGTCGGGATGTTTCTGCCGGGTCAGATTCTCAATCATGACCCGGATGTGGCGCTGCGTCTGGCCTATCAGTATCCGGGGGTCGGGTACAGTCCGGAACCGCTGGCGATTCATTATTTCGGTCGAGCAGAGGGGATTACCCAGCGGCATTGGCGGATGGCGGAAGAAAAGACGGCCTTTCTGCTGCGTCATCTGGACTTGTCAGCACGTTTCGGGAAACGGAAAGCATTCGAGATTTGTGCCGCCGCCTTGCTGCAGAAGTGGATTCGGGACCTTCTGGCGGAGGAACCGAATGCGCAGGTGCTGAAGATGACAAAACATTTCAGGCGTTTTCTTCCAGTACGGCTTCGGGCAGAGGCGTGGCTTCGGTGCCGCTTTCCGCGAATGATGCCTCCGGTGATTGATTGGTATTTTAAAATGAAAAATCGTCTTCGGAAAGGCCATTCAAATGGCATCTGAGTGGCGGCCGCTGCGGATTGTTTATCTGGTCCGGATTTTCCCGTCGATGTCGGAGCGGTTTGTGCTTCGTCAGATTGTCGGGATGCTCGAGCGGGGGCATCAGGTGGAGATTGTGGCTCAGCGACCGGAAGAAAGCCCGGTTCTCCATGCGGAGATTGAGCAGTATGGGTTGCTGAACCGAACGCGGTATTTGCCGACGGTTCCGGCGGGGAAGTGGAAATGCCGGCTGAAAACGGCGGGGCTGATTCTGCTGAATCTCGCTCGGCATCCTCTGGATTTGTTCCGCGTTCTAAAGGCGAATTTAGGGAGGCAGCGTGGGTTTGATTATGTGTGTTTTTATTATGGGTTGTGCTGCCTGGGACGCCGGTATGATATCGCTCATGGACATTTTGGACCGATGGGGGAGGCGGCACTGTTTTTGCGAAAGGCGGGAATCTGCAGGCGGGCGGTGACGACGTTTCACGGGTTTGATGTGACGGCCTATGTGCAGAAATTCGGGCCGCAGGTGTATCGGCAGCTGCTGGAGGAGGGGGACCTGTTTACCTACAATAGTGAAAGCACCAGACAGCATCTCTTGGCCTTGGGGGCGCCGGATGAAAGGATGGTCAAACTGCCGATGGGGGTCGAGGTTGAAAAAATCCCGTTCGAGGAGAAACGGTTTTCCGCCGAAGAACCGGTTCGGATTTTAAGTGTCGGCCGTCTGGTGGAGATGAAAGGCAGGGCTTATGCGATTGAGGCGGTTGCTGAAGTAATGAAGCGGTATCCGAATCTGGAATATTGGATTGTCGGGGACGGCCCGCTTCGGTCTGCTTTGCAGGAGCAGATTGACCGCAGCGGATTTGGAGAAAAGATTCGGATTTTAGGATGGGTTTCGGATGAAGAACTGGACCGGCTGTATCGGATGTGTCATATTTTTCTGCATCCGAGCGTGACGGATTCGGACGGCAATCAGGAGGGACAGGGGGTGGTACTCGTGGAGGCACAGGCCTATGCGCTGGCGGTAATTGCTACACGGCATGGAGCTTTTCCGGAGACGGTCTTGGACGGCCAAACAGGTTTTTTGGTTCCGGAGCGGGACAGCCGGGCGCTGGCGGAGAAGATTCAATTTTTACTTGAACATCCGGAAGTTTGCCGGGAAATGGGACAAAAAGGACGCCGTCATGCAGAGGCCGGTTATGATATTCGAAGTTTGAATCATCAGCTGGAGGAGATTTTTCTGAATCTTTAATGAGCGATTCGGCCATCTCTGCGGAACGAAACCGATGGGTTATTCTATCTGTTACCGCCGTTTGTCTTCGGTCAGTCAGATGATAATGCCGGTCGATTTTTTTCTGGAAGAACAGACGAATTGAGGTGTATATTCGGGGTTGAGAAAAAAAAGCCCCCTTTTGCAAGGGGGCTTTTTTCTAAGTCAACTTTTTCCTTATCGTACTGAACCGCCAATGAAGTCATTGACAAGGAATGAATCTTCTCCAGACATCGGTGCTTCATCGGTGCCGGTACGGTTCGGGTTTCCGCCGTCCGGCGGGACCCCGCGTCTCCAGTGGAATGGATTCGTGCCGGTGTTTGACGGGTTGTGGCGTGTATACACGTTGTCATTCTTAACACCCACGTCGGACGTTCTTACAAATTCATTGTGCCCATCCGCAAAGGTAACGTTTTGCCCTTCCCGTTCATGGGCCTGCGCGTTGGCTACCATAATACACTGGCGAAGATTGACGTTGGGAGGCAGGGTAGGTGAAGTCTCCCAATGGCCGGCTATAGGCGCGACGGTTTCCGGTGTATAAGCTGTTAAACTTGTAAAGGCTGCTATTGCGGTTGGCAATTTAGGATCATACCAGGGATTTTTGTCCGCCAGAATGGCAAAGGCCGCCGAACGCGTATCATCAGCACGGAACCGCCCCGGACTGCCGGTGCTGGCAGTTCCCATATAGGGCTGATGGTAGGCATAGCTGACACAGCGGGGAGCACCTTCTGCATCCCAGCCTGAACCAGAGTTTATTGTACCAAAATCCCAGAGTTCTACAATGTCATAGTTTCCGCCATTTTTCCCGGAAAATTCTTTCTGGTCACTGGCCGGACAGACAAAGGATTTTGGACTGACGTCAGCCAGTCTGACCAAGAGATACAAACTTGCCCCGACAGTGATGTTTCCAGGGGAAGCCCTCCAGTCTTTTTGAGGGTTCTGCCAACCTGCCGTGTTATCTGCCCAAATATGCTGGGCGCCTCCGCCTTGGCAGGGGAACTGGCCCTGAAAGTCGTTGGCATAAACGGTCATGGCGTTGCCCAGGCCCTTGAGGTTGGTGCCGCAGACCACCCGCTGAGCGATCTTTTTGACCTTGTTGAGAGCGGGCATCAGGATGGCCAGCAGCATCGCAATGATGGCGATGACCACCAAGAGCTCAATGAGTGTAAAACCTCTCTTTTTCATCGTTTTTACTCCTTAACTGTTGAAGATTTGCTCGACAGAGCGCATCCGGTAAAACACTTACGATAAGTGCAGTTTTTCCCCTACGCAGGGACGTTTTTTCACTTTTCTGTGAGCAAATCTTACCGGTTTTTTCAGACCGGATTGCGCACGAAATTGGAAAGTTGTTAAAAGGGTGCTTTTCCGACGCTGCCAAACCTAAAAGTGTATTTCTTTTCAGGGGGCAGGTAGAAAGGAGTGAAAAATATAACAACAAATAATAAAAAATGATGGCTGTTAACTATTATACCTTTCTGCCTACTTACCCATCTATAGGTATAATACCGGACGTATGAAAAAATTGTCAATAAAAAATTTTTTATTTTCGAATTTTTTTTGATTTCACTTGAGCCCGGTTCCAATCTTTTCTTGAAAACAGGCCTTCCATTCTTATAATACGCCGTTTTCGGACATCTATGATTGAAGGAATTTTTATGAAAACAATAGATATCGACAAAGCCAGGCGACTTTTAGAAGAAATTGAACAGGGGCATTTGCTGACGTTCTGGGGGGACCTGACGCCGGAGCAGCGGGGGCGGCTGCTGGAGCAAATCCAGCAGCTGGATGTCCGGAATATACCGCGATGGGTACGGGAGACGGTCAAAAATGAAAAACCGTTGGTGGTGCCGACGGAGTTTGAGCCGGCACCGTCATATCCGCCCGTTCCGCAGAGCCCCGAACAGGAAAAAAAATACGCTCAGGCGCGGCAGATTGGGGAAAAACTGCTTCGAGAAGGGAAGGTGGCTGGCTTTGTAGTCGCCGGCGGGCAGGGCACGCGTCTGGGTTATGACGGGCCGAAAGGGAATTACCCGGTATCTCCTATCAAGAAAAAGACATTGTTCCGCATTTTTGCCGAATCAGTAGCCGCGGCGCGAAAGAAATATGGGACGGTCCTGCCGTGGCTGATTATGACCAGCCCGCTCAATCATGAGGAAACGGTCAACACATTTGAAGCCAACAATTACTTCGGGCTCGGGAAGGACACCGTCTTTCTGTTTCAGCAGGGGACGCTGCCAAATTTCGACTTTGAAGGTCGGATATTCTTGGCGGAGAAAGACACGATTGCCGTCAGTCCGGATGGGCATGGGGGCAGTCTGAAGGCCCTGTACAGCTCCGGAGTGCTGGCGGAAATGAAAAAGCGGGGTGTGGAGTATTTAAGTTATTGGCAGATTGACAATCCGCTGGTGCAGCTGTTTGACCCGCTTTTCCTCGGTCTGCATGTGATGGAAGGGGCCGGGATGTCCTCGAAGGCCCTTATCAAAGCGCATCCGCTGGAGAAAGTGGGCAATTTCTGTCTGGTAAACGGCCGGGTCACGGTGATTGAATACAGCGATTTGCCGGATGAGCAGGCCCATCGGAGGAATCCGGACGGCTCCCTGGTCTTTGAGCTGGGTTCGATAGCGATTCATATCCTCAGCCGGGAGTTTGTCGAGCGGCTGAATGCGGACGGGAATTTTGCTCTGCCGCTGCATCGAGCGGTTAAGAAGATACCCCACATTGATTTGACAACGGGCAAAAAAGTGAATCCGGATAAACCCTGCGGGATTAAATTGGAAACCTTTATTTTTGATGCACTGCCGCTGTCGGAAAAATCTGTGATTCTTCAGACGATTCGCAGCGAAGAGTTTGCTCCTGTGAAGAATGCCTCCGGAGAAGACAGTCCGGCGGTGACGGAGCGGATGATGATGGAACGAGCGGCAGCGTGGCTGGAGAAGGCCGGCGTAAAAGTACCGCGTACAGCAGACGGGCGGTTGGATTGTGTGATCGAGATGGCTCCTTCGTTTGCTTTAACGGCGGAGGATGTAAAGGCCAACATTCATAAAGTCCCGCCTATCCGGCCGGGAGATACGGTGTATTTGGAATAAGCAGCCCCGTCAACTGGCCCGCAGGGACTCGAACCCCGACTAAATGATCCAGAGTCATTTGTGCTACCATTACACTACGGGCCAACACAAAACAGGGATAGTATCGGCAAAAACGTCTCCCGTCAACAAGGAGAAGGAATTTTTTTGGATTATTTCGGATGGATGCGGGACGGCGGAATGTGTATAAGTCTTTTTAAGAGAATCAGATAAGAGGAAGCCGTCCATTTATGCTTCAAATCGGTTCCATCAAACTGGATATGCCGTTTGTTCAGGCGGCGCTGTCGGGTTATACGGACCATCCGATGCGGATTCTGGCGCGGCGGTTCGGCTGCCCGCTGGTGTTTACCGGAGTGATGCTGGACCGGATAGCGCTGCACCCGAAGGCCAGCCGGCAAAAGCAGTTTTATCCGTTTTCGCAAGAGGAACATCCGGTTATTGCGCAGATTATGGGGAATGAACCGGAAGTAATGGCGCAATCGGCGGCGGTTTTTGAGCGGGCCGGGTACGACGGAATCGATTTGAACTTTGCCTGCCCGGTTCCGAAGGTGCTGCGTCGGGAGCGCGGCGGGTATCTGATGCAGAGGCCCGCTGTGGTTCGGGAGGCGTATCTGCGGACGCGGGAGGCGGTACGGTGTCCTGTGTTTATGAAGATTCGGATCGGATTTGATTCTTCGGAGGCATCACAGGAGGATTTCTGGACCATCTGCGAGAATGCAGCGAGGGACGGTGTGCAGATGCTGGCGATTCACGGGCGTACCGTTGAACAGAAATATAAAGGGCTAGCGGACTGGGAGCGAATTACCGAAGTAAAGAAAAGGTTTCCTTCGCTGTGTGTATTCGGCAGCGGCGATATTCTCAAGGCGCCAACAGCAGTCGAACGGCTGCACAGCAGCGGAATTGACGGGGTGATTGTGGCCCGTGGGGCTATCGGCAATCCGTGGATATTTCAGGAAATCCGGGCCTTATGGGAAGGTCGTCCGCTTCCGGAACCGCCGACGCCGGCTGAGCAGAAGGCTGTGATGCAGGAGCACCTGAGGATGATTCTGGAATTCTGGCCCGCCAGGAAGGCGATCCCCTATTTCCGGAAGTTTGCGGCGGGCTACTGCAAACGCCATCCGCAGCGAAAGCAGGTGATGATGGCGATGATGCAGGCCAAGACTTTGGAACAGGTACAGCGGGTTTTTTGTGAATTTTATCCCTAAAAAACAACAGTCAACCCTGCAGGGATTGCAGGATTGACTGCTGTCTTAAATCTTTGCGGCAGAAGTTGTGGTTTAAGCGGCTTTATCGCAGGATTTGTTTTCTCCCTTATTCTTTTGGCAGCCGGAATCATTTTCTTTATTTTCACATTTTCTTTCTTTGTCCTTGTTTTCACAGGCCTTTTTATTATCTCCGCAGGCTGCACCTTCTGATTTGCTCTTGCAGGAGCCAGCCCAGCCGGCTGAAGTAAGGGCCAATACCAGACAAAGTACCGCCAGTTTCTTCAGTAAGGTTTTCATTGCTGTTCCTTTCTAAAAGAAAGTTGTTTTTGAATGCTTCCGTTATGAAACAAAAATACGTTTCGAGAGGGAAAAAGTGCTGTTAAAAAAAACGGCAGACGGGAAAAAACCGCCTGCCGTTTTCGGCATCCTGCCGAAGGGGTTTAGTCTATGTAGCCCATCAGAGCTAATTCAGCTTCCTGCTGAGGGGTTGTCAGTTGAGCCTTCAGCTCTTTTTTGGCATCGGCCAGCTGCTTGAGGACTTCTTCACGGGCTTTGCGGAAGGCCTCGAGTTTGGCCTTGATTGTGTCGGCATTTCCGCTGTTAATTGCGGTGCGGAGTTCCCGACGGGCCTTGGCAAGGGCGGTCTGGTCTTCTTCCTGCTCGGCTTGTCCTTCCTGCCGCTGGGCTCTGCCGAAGGCCTGTCCGGGGAACCCAGCCATGTTGGTTTGCTGGGTGAGCGTAATGACTTTCTTGAGCGGGGGTTCAATTTTGGCCCACTGTTCATCGGTTGGATTGAGGGCTTGTCTGACGCGCTGCATTTGTCTTTCCTGGAGCATCTGGCGCATCTGTTCGGGGTCTCTGGCTCCCATCTGCTGTCCGGGGCCGCCCGCCGGGCCGGCTTCCATCTGGCCTGCCGGACCGCCTCGGCGCTGGCCTCTGCCTTCCGGCCCCTGGCCTTGACCCTGCTGGGAAAAAGACGGGACGGCAAAAAGGGCAACAATTGTTAGAAGTGTCAGGGCTGTGAGTGTTTTTTTCATAAAACAGTTCCTTTCAAAAAAATTTTCGATGTTGGTTTCCATTCCGACATCTCCATAGATGTTTTTGAAGGGGGGTTTATTGCAGAAATATTGGAACGTCTGATAAAAGTCTGCCCAGAGGGACGGGTTCTGTTTTTCTTACGTTGTGAACCCTTTTGATAACCAGTCGTGATAATCTTGAGATGGAAACACAAGACATTCTGTGTCTATATAGTATAGAAAAATTTTTCTCTTTGGTCTTGAAAAAAAGAAAAGGAAATGTATAGTGTTTTTCTTTAATGCCCTGCCTGGTGGGTAGGTAGAACCGCCTGGGAAGGTCTTTCCCGAAAGGCCGGAAGGCGGAAACGTGGGGCTGACAGGTTCGCAGCATGGTCAGCTCAAGCCCGTGGCAGGGTCCGGTCGGTCCGCTTCGAAGGCGGATACTGCGACTTACATGAACGGCTTCGGTGTCTGAAGAGGACTTTTCTTTTTTCGAAACGGCAGGCGAGGTATAATTTTGCCGTGTGCGGGCGATACCCGGTGGTGTAATCGGTAACACAAGAGGTTTTGGTCCTCTTATTCCTGGTTCGAGTCCAGGCCGGGTAGGTTGGAAAGGCAACAGTGACGGACAAGATGATTATGGAGTCCCGCCTTTCTCCTTCGCGAAAAGCTTCGAAGGACAGGTCGCGGGGGGGATGGATTCCCGCCTGCGCGGGAATGACACGGGTTTGTGCGGGAATGACGCGTTTGTGCGGGAATGACGGGTTTGCGCGAGAATGACAAGAGCTGCCCGGGGATGAGAAGGGAATTTGTTAGTAATAGAGAGAAGGCTGAACAAAAAGTGAACCAGAAAGCGGAATATGCGGCGATAATTTTGGCGGCGGGGCAGAGCACCCGGATGAACACCCGTCTGCCGAAGGTGCTGCATGAGGTGTGCGGACGTCCGATGCTGGATTATGTGCTGGACGCCTGCCGCGGCGTGGGGGTGCGCCGGATTTATGTCGTAGTCGGCTACGGAAAGGAACAGATTCTCCGTCGGTATCAGGGACAGGCGGATTTGGAGTTTGTCGAGCAGCCCGAGCAGCGCGGAACGGGGCATGCGGTGATGTGCTGCCGGAAGCATCTGGAGGGCTTTAACGGGCATACGCTGGTCCTGTGCGGGGATGCGCCGCTGATTCGCAAAGAGACGCTGGAGATTCTGCTGAACAAGCACCTCTCGGAGAAGTCGGCGGTGACGGTGGCGACGGCGGTTCTGAAGGACCCGAGCGGCTACGGACGGATTGTGCGGGATGCCTACGGGAATATTCAGGGGATTGTGGAGCACAATGACTGCACCGAAGAGCAGCGGAAGATTCAGGAAGTGAACACCGGGTATTTCTGCTATCAGACGCCGCTGCTGCTGAAGGGACTGGAGAAGATTCGCCCGAACAACGTCAAAGGGGAGTATTACCTGACGGATGTGCTGCATGTTCTGCTGGCGGAAGGGTACAAGGCGACGGCGGTGACGGCGGTGGCGGAAGAAGATGCAATGGGCGTCAACAGCCGTGCCCAGCTGGCCGTTGTGGGCAAGATTATGCAGCAGCGGATTCAGAATCGGCTGATGGCCTCGGGGGTGACGATTGTGGACCCGCCGAATACGTGGATTGATGACCGGGCGCAGATCGGTCAGGATACGGTGATTGAGCCGTTTACGTGTATCCGCGGGGCGGTTCGGATTGGGTCGGGCTGCCGGATTGGGCCGTTTGCGTTTGTGGGCGAAGGCGCTCAGGTGGGCGACGGGGAGCGGGTGGAAGCTTTTACCACGTTGGGTCAGGTCAATCGGTGTGCGGCCATGGAGGGACAGAGATGATTCATCATCCGCTGCTTGTTTTCGGCGGGACCAGTCATCCGGAATTGACGGAAGGGATTTGCCGGTATCTTCAGCAGGAGCCGGGCAGGGCGCGCATCTGGCGGTTTCCGGACAGCGAAAAGATTATCAAGCTGGAAACGGATGTTCGGGGGACGGACTGTTTTGTGGTGCAGTCAGTCTGCAAGCCGGTGGATGAGAATCTGATGGAGCTGCTGATTTTTCTGGACTGCCTGCGCCGGGCCAGTGCGGCCCGTGTGACGGCGGTGATACCGTATTTCGGATACGCCCGTCAGGACCGCAAAGATGAAGGGCGCGTACCGATTACGGCCAAACTGGTGGCCAATCTGATTGTGGCCGCCGGGGCCAACCGCGTGCTGACGCTGGACCTGCATGCGGCCCAGCTGCAGGGGTTTTTTGATATTCCGGTGGACCATCTGACGGCCGAGCCGGTGATTGCCAAATATCTTAAGGGCAAGCAGCTGGACAACCTGACGGTTGTAGCACCGGATGTGGGAAATATGAAGAAAGCGGCGCGGTATGCTCAGAAGCTGGGGGCGGATTTGGCGATTATTCACAAGCGCCGCGTGAGCGGTTCGGAGATTGTCTGCGGGGAGATTATCGGGGAGGTGGAAGGGCGGAATATTGTGATGTGCGATGATATGATTACAACGGGCGGAACGATTTGCGGGGCGGCGGAGCTGCTTAAGCAGCGCGGGGCCTGCCGGATTATCGCCGGGGCGACGCATGGAGTTCTGGCGGAGCCGGCGATGGAGCGTCTGCCGAAGGCGCCGCTGGATGAGGTGATTGTGACCGACAGCGTTCCGCTGGGGACCAAAGGAAGTGTGCTGAAGAATCTGACGGTGCTGAGTGTGGCGGACCTGCTGGGGGAAGCGGTCCGGCGAATTCATCTGAATCTGTCCGTCAGCGGTTTGTTTAACGGAATCGAGTAAGACAGAGGCGGGCGGGAAGCGGCAAAGCGATCCTGCCTGCCGGCAAAGACAGAGAGGACATGTATGGCAGAGTTGATGACGTTAGAGGCGGAAATTCGGCAGCAGAAAGGCAGCAAAGCAGCCCGACGGCTTCGGGACCGGAAGGTCGGCAAACTGCCGGCGATTGTGTACGGGCACGGACAGGAGCCGGTCTGTATTTCGCTCAATGCGCACGATTTTGTGGAGGCCCTGCATCACGGGCACCGGATTTTTGAAGTGAAGCTGCCCGAAGGAAAACAGACCCTTCTGGTGAAGGACTTGCAGTATGACCATCTGGGCAAGCAGATTATCCATGCGGACCTGATGCGTGTGGATTTGAGCGAGCGGGTGACGGTGACGGTGCCGCTGGAGCTTCGCGGGACGGCCAAGGGCTCGCACGAGGGCGGGATTGTGGACCAGATGCTGGACCATCTGGAAGTGGAGTGCGCCGTTACGGACATTCCGGAGGTGATTGGGGTGTCCATCAAGGAGCTGGGTCTGGGTCAGATGATTCATGCCCGGGATGTGGCGCTGCCGGCGGGAGTGGTTTTGAAGACCAATCCGGATGCCCTGATTTGCCTGTGCCATCTGCCGAAGGTCAAGGAAGCGGAAGAAGCGGCCGCCCCGGCGGAAGGGATTCAGGAGCCGGAAGTTATTACGGAGCGCAAGCCGACGGAAGAAGAAGGCGAATCGGCCTGATGTACGGCCTCGGAGACCGCCGTGTCGGATGGAGTCTGGAAGAGGTTGCGGAATTGTCTGGGAACCGCGGACGGACGGACGGACGAGCCGTCGGGTACGGAGCTGTATGTGGTGGCGGGTCTGGGCAATCCGGGAGCGGCTTACGAAAAGACGCGGCATAATGTGGGCTTTGAGGTGATTGACCGGCTGGCGGAGATGCTGGGGGCCTCGGCGGAAAAGAAGAAGTTCGGTTCGCTGGTCCGGGAGGCGCAGGCGGAAGGCCGAAAGCTTCTGCTGGTCAAGCCGCAGACCTTTATGAACCGCAGCGGTCAGGCGGTGGCGACGGTGCTGGGGTTTTATCGGCTGGGTCTGGAGCGGCTGCTGGTGGTCACGGATGATGCGGCGCTGGAGCCGGGACGGATTCGGCTTCGGGCGAAAGGCTCGTCGGGCGGGCATAAGGGCCTGGCGGATATTATAGAAAAAGTGAACAGTGAAGCATTTGCCCGGCTTCGGGTGGGAATCGGTTCCTGCCCGGGTGCTGTGATGGCGGATTATGTTCTGTCTCGTCCGTCGGCCGGGGAGCAGGCCCTGCTGGAGCAGGCGGTGAAGCTGGCGGCGGAAGCGGTGCTCTGCTGGGTTCGGGACGGGATAGACGCCGCGATGACTCGATACAACAGTCGGGACCGGAGCGGTTCGCCGAATGAAGCGGCCCCGAAGACGAACGGACAGACAAAGCCGGACGAAATGAAAAATCCTTAAGTCATGGGAGGTCTGAATTTGAAGACAGCAGTCAAACGATTGTATGAAGGGTTGTTCCTGGTGGATTCGGCGCTGGCGGCGTCGGACTGGGACGGTGTGCTGGGCACCATTCGCAAGTTTCTGGAACGGGCCGGAGCGGACATTGTGAGTCTGAGGAAATGGGATGACCGCCGGCTGGCCTATGAGGTGGACGGCAAAAGCCGCGGGACGTACATTTTGACGTACTTCCACTGCGAGCCGTCGCGGGTGCACGGAATCGAGCGGGATGTGAATCTGTCGGAGCGGGTGCTGCGTGTGCTGATTCTCCGTGCGGACCGGATGAGCCGGGAGGACATGGAAAAGCCCACACCGGCGGAACTGCACCCGGAAGGCAGCTCGATGCCGGTCACGGAACCGTCGGAGCCGGAAGACAGCGTGGCGGATGCGTCGGCCGTCGAGGCGGCGGATGAGGAAGCGGCGGCCTCTGAATAAAGCCCGGCTGTGCAGAAGCGGCCGTTCGGGCCGGTTTCGGCACTCGGGACAGGAGAACGAACCATGGCCAATTTGAATAAGGTGCTGCTGATGGGGAATCTGACGCGGGACCCTCAGGTGACGTATCTGCCCAGTCAGACGGCGGTGGCGGAGTTTGGTCTGGCGGTCAATCGGGTGTTCAAAAAGCAGGACGGCACAGAGGGCAAAGAAACCTGCTTTGTGGACTGCCAGATGTTCGGGCGACGTGCGGAGGCGCTGGCCAAGTATGTCAAAAAAGGCGACCCGCTGTTTGTGGAGGGGCGTCTGAAGCTGGACCAGTGGCAGGCCCAGGACGGCAGCAAGCGCAGCCGGCTGCGGGTGTTTGTGGAGAATTTTGAGTTTATCGGCCGGGGCGGAGGTGCGGCCGGCGCCGGCGGAGTCGAGGAGACGGACCTGCCGGATATGCCGGATGCGTTTTCCCCGCCGCCGAGCGATGATATACCGTTTTAAGAACTTTTGAAATCAGGAACCCAAACGATGGCGAAAGAAACAGGACCCAGCAAGAAGAAAAAGAAATTTCTGACCACTCTTCGGGAACAGACGCAGTGCCGGTTCTGCCGGGAAGGCCGGCGGTACATCGACTACAAAGATGTGGAGGCGCTGCAGAAGCTGCTGACCAATCGGGGCAAGATTTTCTCGCGGAAGCGCAGCGGCAACTGTGCCGGCTGTCAGCGGAAGGTCAAGCTGGCGATTAAGCGGGCCCGGTTTATGGCGCTGCTTCCGTTTACGGCCTAAGGAGCACCTCCGCCGGACGAAAGCGGTCTGTTTGAGAGAGTGTCAACCAGCAGAATGACAGGAGTCAATCGATGAAAGTGTTATTGTGTGAAGATGTAGCCAAACTGGGGTGGCTGGGCGATATTGTGGAGGTCAAAGACGGATATGCCCGGAATTATCTGCTTCCGCAGGGCCTGGCGGTGATACCGACGGAAGCGGCGATTCGGTCGCTGGCGGAGGAAAAGGCGCGGCGTGCGGAAGCGCGTCGTCTGGCCCGCCAGGAAAAAGAGCGGCTGAGCGCTTCGCTGGAAGGGGTGGAAATCTCCCTGACAGCCAAGGCGAACGAGCAGGGGCATCTGTTCGGTTCGGTGACGGAATCGGACATTGCCGAGGCGCTGCAGCGGAAAGGGTTTGCCGTGACGGCGGAGATGGTGCATCTGGAAGCCCATATCAAGGAAGTGGGGACGCGCGATGTCGTCATCAAGGCGGCGTCGGATTTGAGGGCGACGGTGCGTGTCATCGTGGCCGCAGAGGGAACCGTCCTTGGCGCAGACGAAGAAACCAGCAGCCAATAGCCGTTCCGAGGGCCGCCCGAAGGAAGCTGCGGAGGGGCTGGGGATTCGGAAGATTCCGGCTTCTCCGGAGGCGGAGGCGGCTCTGCTCGGTTCGATGATTCTGGACCCGCTGTGCATCGGCCGGGTGGTGGAGCATCTGAAGGCGGAATCGTTTTCGCTGCCGGAGCATCAGCTGGTGTTTGAAGCGCTGGTGCGCCTGTTTGAAGAGCGGCGGGAAGTCGATTTGGTGACGCTCAAGGATGAGCTGGAAAAGCGGGGGCATCTGGCGGCCGTGGGGGGCGTGGAGTATCTGATTCGGCTGACGGAGTCGGTGCCGACCGCCGCCAACTATGAATACTATATGCAGATTGTCCAGCAGAAGTCGATCCTGCGGGATTTGGCGTATGTCTGCCAGGAGATTCTGCAGGAGGTCTGCGACCCGACGGGGGAAAGCGATGAAAAGCTGGATGAGGCGGAAAAGAAGATTTTCCAGGTGACGGAGCGGAAAATCAGCGGCACAGCCGAGCCGATTCGCAATCTGATTTATCAGGCGTTTGAGGCGATTGACGCCCGCAAAGGGGGAACCGGCGTCACGGGAGTGCCGACGGGGTTTCGGGAGCTGGATGATCTGCTCGGGGGGCTTCAGTACGGCGATATGATAGTCGTGGCGGGCCGTCCGAGCATGGGCAAGACCAGTTTTGCGCTGAATATCGCCGAATACATCGGGGCGGATGCGGACCTTCCGGTGGTGATTTTTTCTCTGGAAATGAGCAAGCAGCAGCTGACGGAGCGGTTTTTGTGCAGCCGGACGGGCCTGAATCTGCAGATGCTCCGCAAGGGGTTAATCAGCACCGAGCAGCATCAGCAGCTGGTGGAGGAAGGGGCTCGGCTGTCGGAAAAACCGATTTTTATTGATGACACGCCGGGTCTGACGCCGCTGATGATTCGGGCCAAGTGCCGTCGGCTGAAAAGTCAGTATCAGATTCAGGCAGTGTTTATTGATTACCTGCAGCTGATGAGTCTGGGGGGCAAGGTGGAATCACGCCAGCAGGAAATCAGCACCATCTCGCGGTATATCAAGTCGCTGGCCCGTGAACTGGCGGTGCCGGTGGTGGTGCTCAGCCAGCTGAACCGGGCTCCGGAAGGGCGCGAGGACCATCGTCCGCGGATGAGCGACCTGCGGGAAAGCGGCAGCATCGAGCAGGATGCGGATGTGATTCTGCTGCTGCATCGGGAGTCGTATTATCGGCGTTCGGACGGGGAGGATGCCGCCGAGGACAATACCGCTGAAGTGATTGTGGCCAAGCAGCGCAACGGGCCGACCGGCACAGTGGAACTGGTGTTTGACGGGGCCTGTACGCGGTTTCGGAACAAACATCGGGGCTTCGTGCCGGAAGACTATCGCGAGCCGCCGATTTGAGGACAGACCCACGGGAGACCAGACAGGAGGTTGCCGAATGAGAACAGGATGGCTGATCGGGATGGTTTTGGCGGGATGGCTGACGGCGGTTTCCTTCGTGCAGGCGCAGGAGGAGCAGCCGGAGGGACTTGTCATCGGTTCGATTGAGACGGCCGGCACCGTGACGATTACGCGTGCGCAGGTGCTGTCCACGGTGCGGACCCGCGTCGGGCATGTCTTTCGGGCGGAACAGGCCGCCGAAGACGTCAAGCGTCTGGCCGCCCTGGAGGGCGTGGATACGGCCTATTACAACGCAAAGGTTGTTGACGGCAAGGTCGTACTCACCTATGTGATTGTCGAAAAGAACCTGATCCGTTCGATTGTTCTTCAGGGCAACAAGAAGGTCAGCGATTCACGTCTGCTCAATGAGCTGGGAATCAAGCAGGGGGATTATCTGGACCAGTTTCAGGTCAAAGCGGGGGTGGAGAAGCTGAAGGAGTACTACCGGAAGAAGGGCTATTCGCAGGCGAAAATTACCCTGGATGAAAGCCGTCTGATTGTCGGCCAGGTGATTTTTGCGATTGACGAGGGGCCGCGGACCAAGGTTCGGAAAGTGATTTTTGAAAACAATCAGGCGTTTTCGGATGAGCAGCTGCTCAGGGCCGTCAAGACGCGTCCGAGGAAGTTTCTGATTTTTCCGGTGTACTGGGACCAGGAGCAGATGACGAAGGATCAGCAGCAGCTGCTGGATTTTTACCGCCGGCAGGGGTATCTGGATATCAAGGCGGAGTCTTCGGTTTCGTTCAGCGAAGACCGCAAAACGGCGGAGGTGACATTTCGGGTGACGGAAGGGCCGCAGTATACGGTCGATTCGATGACCCTGAGCGGCTATTTGTTTGAGGACGAAGAGGCCCTTCGGTCGGAGCTGAAGCTTAAGCCCGATGCGCCGTTCAGTCCGGACCGTCTGGAGTATGACGTCAAGAAGATTCGCAGCCGATATCGATCGGAAGGGTATCTGGATGTGCAGGTGGAGACGGTTCGGCGGGAGCTGGATGGACACCGAGTGGCTGTGGAGCAGAAAATTGCGGAAGGGCCGCGCTACCGTATCGGCGAGGTGACGATTACCGGCAACCGGATGATCAAAGATACCGCCATCCGTCGTGTGCTGGATGAGGAGGGCTTCCGTCCGGGGGCCTGGTATGACGGAGCGGCGGCTCAGGGGGACGGCAAAGGGGAGCTGGAGCGGATTGTCCAGCAGACGACGGCGGCGCAGTCGGTGACGATTGTGCCCAGCGGTACGGAGCCGCAGCGGCGGGATGCGCTGGTGCAGATTGCTGAAGGCCAGACGGGCACGATTATGCTGGGGGCGGGAATTGCCAGCGACAGCGGTCTGATCGGTCAGATTTCGCTGGACCAGCGAAACTTTGATATCACGGACTGGCCGACGAGTTTTTCGGATTTGCTGTCGGGCAGGGCGTTTCGCGGGGCCGGGCAGCGGTTTCGGGCGATGTACAGTCCGGGCCGCCGGTGGACGAGCTATTCGGTCAGTTTTACGGAGCCGTATCTGTATGACCGGCCGCTGGCGCTGGATGCAGGATTTGCCGGCTTTACGCGGCTTCGGGAATCGTATGATGAAAAGCGGACCGGACCGAGTCTGGGCCTGACGCGGCGCTATCCGGATCACTGGCGGAGAGGCATTTCATTCCGCTTTGAAAATGTGAGCATTGAGAATCTGGACCCGGTTGTGCCGTCGGACGTCCGGGATGTGGCGGGCGACAATCTGCGGCTGGGGACGCGGTTCTGGGTCGGACTGGACAAGACGGACAGCCGGTTTCGGCCCAGCAAGGGGTATAATTTTGATGCGGGCTATGAACAGGTGCTGGGGGACCATACGTACGGTCTTCTGACGGCCACGCAGCGGTGGTACAAGACGCTGTATGAGGATTTGGCGGAACACAAAACGATTTTGGAGACCAAATTGTTCGGCGGAACAGTCGTCGGCAGTGCTCCTATGTATGACCGGTTCTACGGCGGCGGCATCGGGTCGATTCGGGGCTTTCGGTATCGCGGCATCAGTCCCCGCGGAGAAAACGGCGATCCCATCGGCAGCGACTGGATGGCACAGGCCAGCGCGGAGGTGGCGATTCCGCTGGGCAGCGAGACATTTTCGTGGCTGCTGTTTACGGATGCCGGCTTTTTTGACAGCGGGCCGATACGCACGTCAGTCGGCACAGGGATTCAGATTTTGATTCCGCAGATTTTCGGACCGGTTCCGATGCGGTTTGAACTGGGGGCTCCGATTACGAAAGATGATGACGATAAGACGCAGGCCTTCAGTTTCTCGGTTGGTGCGCTGTTTTAGCCGGGAAGATGCATAACGGAAAGAGCACTTTTTTAAGATTCGGAAAGGCGAATGAAATGAACGGACAGAAAAGACACGGATGGATTGTGCCGGCAGTGCTGGCGTGCGGAGCGGCGTGGCTGATTTATCAGCAGGGATTTGCGGCGGCTCAGGAGAGATATGCTCCGGTTCGGGTCGGGATTGTGGATGTGACGAAGATTCTGGAAAACTGCAAAAAGAATAAACAGTGGCAGGAGAAGGCGGAGGCGGACCGCAGCCGGGTGCAGGCGGAGTTTCAGCAGATGCGGCGAGAGCTGGAGGCCCTGCAGGCCAATATCAAGCAGCGCCGGCCCGGCAGCAGCGATTATTTTGCGCTGATGGGTGAGTATGAGGAAAAGCGGGCCCTGATGGAGGGACGCAATTCGTTTTATGAGAACAAATTCACCCAGGAGATGCAGCAGTGGATGGAGGCGCTGTACAGCGATTTTGTGAAGGTGACAGCGATGGTGGCCCAGGAAAAGGGTCTGGATATTGTGCTGGGCAAGGAAAGTCTGGAGATGCCGGCGCCGACGCTGCGGGATTTTATGCTGAGCGTCAAGACGCAGAAGGTGCTGTACAGCCGGCAGGAGCTGGATATTACGGATGAGGTGCTGGCAGCGCTGGATAAGCTGAGCAATTAACCGGATGGGATGGGGCTTTGCGGATGGAAGCAAACGGGGCTTCGGTTCGGAAAATGACCGTTGCAGAGCTGACCGAACGGCTGGGGGGGCGGCTGTGCGGTCCGGGGCATCCGATTGTCTGCGGCGTCAATACGCTTCGGGATGCGTCGCCGGAGGAAGTGAGTTTCCTGACGGAGGAAAAGCAGCGTCCGCTGCTGGCGGACTGCCGGGCGGCGGCGGTTTTGGTTTCGCAGGAGGCAGCGGGCTGCCGTGCGGCGCAGATTGTAGTCGGCAGCGTGCAGAAGGCGCTGATTGAGGCGCTGAAACTGTTTGCTCCGCCGCTGACGGTCTGGAAGGGAGTGCACCCGACGGCGGTTGTGGAACCGGATGCGGTTCTCGAAGAGGGGGTCGGCATCGGTCCGAATACCTATATCGGTCATCAGGTCCGCATCGGGGCCTATACGGTTATCGGGGCCAACTGCAGCATCGGAGAGCGGACGCAAATCGGTTCACGCTGCCGGCTGGACAGCAATGTGGTGGTGTATCACGACTGCCGCATCGGGAACTTCTGCATCCTGCAGTCGCACTGCACGATAGGGGCGACGGGGTTTGGGTATGCGTTTGTGGACGGCCGGCATCAGCTGATTCCGCACAACGGCGGGGTGATTCTGGAGGATGGGGTGGAAATCGGGGCCAACAGCTGTGTGGACCGGGCGAAATTCGGCCAGACCGTTGTCGGGGCCGGTACAAAGATTGATAATTTGGTGCAGGTCGGGCATAATGTGCGCATCGGCCGGATGTGTCTGCTGGCCGGACAGGTCGGGCTGGCGGGCAGTGCGGTGCTCGGGGATGGGGTTGTGATGGCCGGAGGGTCGGGGGTCGCAGACCATATTACGGTGGGGTCCGGAGCGATAGTCGGAGCGGCCGCAGTTGTTATTGAAGATGTTGCACCGGGCTGTCAGGTCTGGGGAACTCCGGCGCAGGAAATTGCGGCGGAAAAGCGCTCGACGGTGTGGTACCGGCGGCTGCCGAAACTGGCCGAAGAGGTCCGGGAACTGAAGAAAAGGATTCAGCAGATTGAAAATGCAAAAAACAATCCGGCACGAGGATAAACTGTCCGGACGAGGGCTGTTTTTCGGACAGGAAGCCCATGTGGTGTTTCGGCCGGCTGAGCCGGATACGGGGATCGTGTTTGTCCGGACGGATCTGGAGCGTCCGGTTCGGATACGGGTCTGCCCGGAGTCGATTGTCGAGCGGCAGCGCCGCTCCGCGCTGGGGGTTGGGGATGTCCTGATTGAGACATCGGAGCACTGTCTGGCGGCGGTGGGGGCGCTGGGGCTGGACAATCTGATTATTGAGATCGATGCGCCGGAGCTGCCGGGATTTGACGGCAGCAGCGAGGAGTACTTCAAGACGCTGTCCAAGTGTGAGCCGGTGGAACAGAATAAGCCGCGTCGGGAACTGGTGATTCGCGAGCCGGTGTGCATTCAGGACGGGGATAAGGCGATTTATGCGCTGCCGGATGCGACGGGCGGGCTGCATCTGACGTTTGATATGGACTACACGCAGCATACCGGCATCGGACGGCAGACGTATTCGTGCCGGCTTACTGAGTCGCATTTTGCGACGCATCTGGCGCCGGCGCGGACGTTTGTTCTGGAGGCGGAGGCGCGTCAGATGCAGGCGGCTGGAATCGGGACGCACTTGAGCCCGCGTCAGATTCTGGTCATCAGCTCCGACGGACCCATTCGGAACAGTTATCGGTTTCCGGATGAGTGTGTGCGTCATAAGGTGGTGGATTTAATCGGAGATTTGATGCTGGCCGGGATGCCGATTGTCGGCCGCATTGTGGCCTACAAGAGCGGGCACGCCCTCAACCATCAGCTGGTAAAGGCCCTGATTGAACAGGACCGAAAACACCGCGGACTGAGTCCGGCGGGCAAGCCGCTGCTGGATATCCGGCGGATTCAGAAAATCCTGCCGCATCGGTATCCGTTTCTGCTGGTGGATAAGGTGATTGAGGTGGAGGAGGACCGGCGGATTACGGCGGTGAAGAATGTGACCATCAATGAGCACTTTTTCCAGGGGCATTTTCCCGGTGCGCCGGTGATGCCGGGGGTGCTGATTGTCGAGGCGATGGCGCAGGTGTGCGGGCTTTTGTTTGCGCAGACGCTGGAGCACACCGGCAAACTGGCGGTGCTGCTGACGATGGATCAGGTAAAGATTCGCAAGTCGGTTGTGCCGGGCGATCAGCTGATTCTGACGGCGGAGGCCGACAAGGTGCGCAGCCGTGCCGCCAAGTGCAATTGTACGGCCAAAGTGGGTTCGGAGATTGTGGCCGAGGCCCAGCTGAAGTTTATGCTCGTCGATGACGAGGTTGGATAAACGAACGATTACGGAACAGACTTTCGGAGGAACAAAACGAGTATGAGTACTCAGATACATCCCACGGCGGTGGTGCATCCGAGCGCGCAGCTGGGGGATGGAGTCGTCATCGGCCCGTATTGCGTGGTCGAGGAAGATGTCGTCATCGGGGACGGGACGGTCCTGGATGCGCATGTGATTATCGGAAAGCGGACGAAGCTGGGCTGCCGGAATCGGCTGTTTCCAAACTGTGTCATCGGCAAGCCGCCGCAGATTCTGGGCGCCAATGACCAGACGCCGATCGGCGGGCTGAAAATCGGCGACAACAACGTCATTCGGGAATTCGTGACGATTCATCCGAGCATGCATCCGGAGGAAGACACAATTGTCGGCAGCGGCAACCTTCTGATGATCGGAGTGCATCTGGGGCATGACTGCATTCTGGAGGATAAGATTGTCATCAGCAACTACACGCAGGTCAGCGGTCACTGCAAGATTGAGATGGGGGCCTGGCTGAGCGGGCTGGTGGCGATCCATCAGTTCTGCACCATCGGCAAGTGGTGCTATGCGGCGGGCTATACAGGCATCAACCATGATGTGCCGCCGTTTGTGATTATCAGCGGGCATTATCCGCATGAGGTACGGGCGCTGAACAAGCGCGGGATGGCTCGGGCGGGCCTGAATGAGGAACAGAAGGCGTCGCTGTTTGAAGCGTTCAAGTTTATCTGGCGCAGCGACAAGCCGGTTCTGGAGCAGGTGCGTCTGCTGGCGGAGCGCGACGGGCTGTGTGAGCCGGTCAAAGCGATTGTCGATTCGCTTCTGAACAGCAGCCGGCAGCGGTTCGGACGATATCGGGAACTGTTCCGGGATTAACGGGAAAGGAAAGCGCCGGATGATGAATCCACTCCGAACAGCTGTAGTGGGGGCGGGCAAGATGGGGGCACTCCATGCGCGGGTGTACAGCCGGCTGCCGGAAAGCCGGCTGACGGCGGTGGTGGATCCGGATGCATCCCGGGCCCGCTCCCTGGCCGACCAGTACGGCTGTGAGGCCCTGACCGACCCGAAAGACCTGATTGGGCGGGTGGATGCGGTGACCATTTCCGCCCCGACTGCGGCGCACTTTTCGCTGGCCGAGTTGTTTTTGAACCATCGAATTCCGGTGCTGATTGAAAAACCGCTGGCGTCAAATGCCGAGCAGGGACGGCGGATTGTTCAGCTGGCCCAGCAGACGCAGACGGTCGTGGCGGTGGGCCATTCGGAGCGGTGCAATCCGGTGGTGCAGGCAATGAAGCGGCTGGAGATAGAGCCGCGTTTTATTGAGGCCGACCGAGTCAGTCCGTATCCGTTCCGCTCGTCGGATGTCGGGGTGGTGCTGGATATCATGATTCACGATATTGATATTATTTTGTCGCTGGCCCGCAGTCCGGTTCGTCAGGTCGAGGCGGTGGGGGTAAACGTGATTGGAGACCATGAGGATATCTGCAACGCCCGGCTGGTTTTTGCCAATGGGTGCATCGCAAACATCACGGCCTCCCGCCTGGCGCTCAAGACGGAACGGAAAGTGCGGGTGTTCAGCCGACAGGCCTATCTGAGTGTGGATTATTTCCGCAAGGAAGGCATCGTCATCAAAACCGACCCGAATATTGATGTCGTCAAGTGGATTCGAGAGCGCCAGGAGGCAGGGGATTTTGATTTTTCCCAGGTCAAGTGGACGGACCTTCTGCATATTGAGCATCTGGATATTACAGAATCAGAGCCGCTTCGGGTGGAGCAGGAGGCCTTTCTGCGGGCGGTTCTGGAACCCGGAAAAAGACCGGAAGTGACGGCGGAAGAAGGACTTGCAGCGTTGGAGTGTGCGGAGAGGATTCTGCAGAAGGTCCGCGAGCACAAATGGAATCCCTGAATGGTCGGATTCGGGGGGATTGCGGTTGACAGGCAGGGGCTTTGGGGGTATATTCCGCATTCTTTGATTGGCCCAAGACGGAGATGTTCTATCCAGAGACGCCGGCAGGTTTCGGGGGACGAACCCCCGTTTGTGTTGGAAACCATATTTATTATTTAGGGAGATAATCGATGGCGACAGGAAAAACAGCGAAAAAGGGCGGTGCCAAGTGTATGGCGTCTTCCTGCAAAAGCCGGTCGGATAAGCCGGCCAAGATGGTGTATTTCTTCGGCGGCGGCAAGGCCGACGGCGATGCCAAGATGAAGGAACTGCTGGGCGGCAAAGGCGCCAACCTGGCCGAAATGGCCAAACTGGGGGTTCCGGTTCCTCCGGGCTTTACGATTACCACGGAGGTCTGCACCTATTACTACAAGCACAACAAGAAGTATCCGCAAGGGCTCAAGGAGGAAGTGGACAAGGCGATGGCCAAGGTGGAGAAGATTATGGGCCGCAAGTTCGGCGACCCGAAGAATCCGCTGCTGGTGTCCGTGCGGTCCGGCGCCCGCTCCTCGATGCCCGGAATGATGGAGACGGTGCTGAATATCGGCCTGACGACGAAAACGATTCCAGGGCTGATTGCCCAGAGCGGCAATGAGCGGTTTGTGTATGATGCCTATCGGCGGCTGATTATGATGTACTCGGATGTGGTGATGGAGAAGGCCGAGGGCATCGAGCCGAAGGACGATGAGGGCATTCGCCGTCAGCTGGAAAAGATGATGGACCAGCTGAAAAAGAGCCGGGGGTATCAGTCGGATACCGACCTGACGGCCGAAGACCTCAAGACGCTCTGCGAGCAGTTCAAGAAGAAGGTCAAAGAGGTGCTGGGCAAGGAGTTTCCGGATGATGCCCAGGACCAGCTGTGGGGCGGCATCCATGCGGTCTTTGCCTCCTGGAACGGCAAGCGTGCGGTCAGCTATCGCCGGATTGAAGGGATTCCGGACGACTGGGGCACGGCGGTCAATGTGCAGACGATGGTGTTCGGAAATATGGGCGAGGACTGCGCAACCGGTGTGGCCTTCTCCCGCAACCCGGGCAACGGCGAAAACAAGTTCTACGGCGAATATCTGGTCAATGCGCAGGGCGAAGACGTGGTGGCGGGCATTCGGACACCGGCCCCCATCAATGCCGAGTCGCAGTCGGAGCACAACAAGCACCTGGTGACGCTCGAGAAGGCGATGCCGAAGCTGTACAAGGAGCTGGTCCGCATCAAGAACCTGCTCGAGAAGCACTATCGGGATATGCAGGATATTGAGTTTACGATTGAGCGGGGCCGGCTGTTTATGCTTCAGTGCCGCGTCGGCAAGCGCAACGGACCGGCGGCGGTTCGGATTGCCGTGGATATGGTCAACGAGAAGCTGATTAAGCCGGAAGAGGCCGTGATGCGGGTGACGCCGGCTCAGCTGGACGAACTGCTGCACCCGATTATCGACCCGAAGGTCGAAAAAGAGCAGAAAGTGCTGGCCAAGGGTCTGCCGGCCGGACCGGGCGGAGCGACCGGACAGATTGTCTTTACGGCGGCGGATGCGGTGGCCTGGGCGGCCCAGGGCAAGTCGGTGATTCTGGTGCGGGAAGAGACCAATCCGGAAGACGTGGAAGGCATGCGGGCGGCCAAGGCGATTCTGACGGCCCGAGGCGGCATGACCAGCCATGCGGCGCTGGTGGCCCGCGGCTGGGGCAAGTGCTGCATCGTCGGCTGTGCGGCCCTGCACATTGAGCCGTCGAAAAAGGAAGTGCATGTGAACGGCACGGTCCTGCGGGAAGGCGACTGGATTACGCTCAACGGCACCAAAGGCAATGTCTATGCCGGGCAGCTGCCGATGATGGATGTCGGCGAAGAGAACAAAATTCTGATGAGCTTCCTGAAGCTGTGCGACAAGGTCCGTACGCTGGGCGTCCGCACGAATGCGGATACGCCGGAGGATGCGGCCCGGGCCCGTCAGTTCGGCGCTGAGGGCATCGGTCTGTTCCGCACGGAACATATGTTCTACGGCAAGAACAGCGAGCAGCCGCTGTTTTATCTGCGCAAGATGATTATGTCCCGCACGCCGGAGGAGCGGCGCAAAGCGCTGGATGAGCTGTTCCCGTTTGTCAAGAAGGACATCAAGGCGACGCTGGAGGCGATGGACGGCCTGCCGGTGGTGATTCGTCTGCTGGACCCGCCGCTGCATGAGTTTGTGCCGCAGGACCAGGCCAAGCGGGCGGAACTGGCCAAGTCGCTGAACATTGATTTGAACGAGCTGGCCAAACGGGCCGATGCGCTGCACGAGGTCAACCCGATGATGGGCCATCGCGGCGTGCGTCTGGGTGTGACCTATCCGGAAGTAACGGAAATGCAGGTGCGGGCGATTTACGAGGCCGCGGCGGAACTCGTCCAGGCGGGCAAGAAGCCCTATCCGGAAATTATGATTCCGGTGGTCTGCGATGTCAACGAGCTGAAAGACCAGATGGCCATCGTCCAGCGGGTCTATCAGGAAGTGCTGGCCAAGTACAACCTGAAGAAACTCAAGACGCTGACCGGCACGATGATTGAGATTCCGCGGGCGGCGCTGCTGGCGGACCGGATTGCCGAGCAGGCGGCCTTCTTCAGCTTCGGCACCAATGACCTGACGCAGATGACGTTCGGCTTCAGCCGGGATGACATCGGCGGCTTTATGCGGGATTATCTGGACAAGAAGATTCTGCCGGGCGACCCGTTCGAAAGCATCGATGTCAATGGTGTGGGCGAGCTGATTCGCATCGGCATTGAGCGCGGCCGCAAGACCAATCCGAATCTGGAAATCGGCATCTGCGGCGAGCACGGCGGCGAACCGAAGAGCGTGGAGTTCTGCCACAAGGTCGGAATGAATTACGTCAGCTGCTCGCCGTTCCGGGTACCGATTGCTCGGCTGGCGGCGGCCCAGGCGGCGGTTCGCAACAGCAAGAAGTAAGCTGTTTTAACGGCGGATTCGGCTTTTCAAAAGGTGTGTCCTTCGGGACACACCTTTTTTTGTGTCGGGATAGCCCCTGTGTCCGTTCCCTCAGTCCGTCCGGTTATTCCCGGGCCCTGTTCTTCGATGTTCAGCGAAAAATGAAGAAATGAGAATGAAGAAGGAAGAAAAATCGCCGACAGCCGGACTCTGCTCCGGCAGGGAAAAGACCGAAGAGTCCAACTTATCTTCCGAAGCGTTAAGCAAAGAAGAAAGATGGAAGTCCGGACTATTCAGCGTCGATTGATTCGATGCTCTTATTTTTGCGGGTGACGGAGCACGGCATACCACTGCATCGAAAAGCCGGGCAGCGGCACAATCCAGCGGGACACGGTCAAACCGGCCCGGCGTGCATCCTCCGCAAACTGCCAGGGACTGATGGGTTTGCGCGACGGCGCGGAGAAATGACTGATGGCGTGCTTGAGGGTATATTTCAGGGCATCGGTTGCCAGTAAAGAAAAAAAGGAAATGACAATCGGGCCTTTGGTGATTCGCCCCAGTTCCTGCAGAAGCTGCTGACGGACCTGCGGTTCCGGGAAGTGGTGGATGAGCCGGTTGCAGACAACGGCGTCAAACTGAAAGTTTTCAAATGGGGTATGGAAGGCATCGGCCAGGACAAACTCATCCGATTCGTTTTGAGGAAATTTCGCGGCATTTTGGCGGGCATATTCGAGCATGAAAGGGGAGGCATCCGCCTCGACAACGCGATAGTCCAGTCGTTTCAGCAAGGGATACATTCTTCCGGCCCCGCAGGGCAGGTCGAGCACGCGGCTGCCTTCCGGTACGCCGGCCAGACCCTTGGTGATGGCGGCCTCCTCCCGTAAATGCCGACGCCGGCCGGCGGCGGTTCGATAGAGCCCGGCATACCGCTCTGCCGTAGAGGGTTTCTTGTAGTGGTTGAGAATTTCAGATGGAGATGTGAAGACCATTGGGCCGTTTTTTGTGCCATCCATATTTTTATTTTCCTTTTGTGATTTCTGTTGCAGAAAAAGCAGACTTTCATTTGAACCTGTTTATTATATACCCTGAAGAAATCCTGAAGAATGATTTTTTACTTTGATGAAGTAGTATATCAAATACTATATAGGGATTATCTTGTTTATTGAAGGGATTTCGCTGGAGCTTGAGCGGTCAATTTGGCTGTCAGGCGGACCAGAGGACTCGGGTCGTCGGGTGAAATGCTTTGCGGAGAGACAGCCGCCGCCGCAGCCCGTATGAACGGATGAGGATCCTCGGCCATCCGTCGAAGGAGCGGTTCATCGAGGGCTTTTCCTGAGCATCTCCAAAGATGAAAGCCGAAGGCACGCAGGCGCGGATTGTCTGCCTGGAGACATCTTTCCAGCAGGTCATCCGGAATTTCATAAATTTCTGCAGGATGTTCCAGCAAAGTCAGGTCGATGGGGAAAATTTTTTCCCGAGCAGAGTCCTCGAGGGCCTTGATCCACTCCTGCCAGAGACGGCGCCGGCTGCCTTCCGACAATTGGGCGCGGACCTTGAGGAAACAATCGGTCTGGGAATAATCCAGAGTCTTTTCATTTTGTCTGAGCCACTCTTCAATCCATTCGCCTTTTTCCGCTTGCGTCAGGGCCTCCATTTGGTGCTTCAGCGGAGGGTCGGCCGGATTGAACTGCTGACGAAGCATCCGGACAAAGCGTCGTCGGCCCTCCGGCGTATTGGAATGATATTCCGCCAGCAGCAGTTCCCGCTGGTTGGGGTCCTGGATAAAGGGGAGGATAGCGGGCCAGGCATCCTTGCCGCAGTAGCGGATGTCGTGGTGCAGACGAATCAGAAGACGCCGCTGCCAGCGGAATGGATCTTCCTCAGGCGGATACATCCGGTTGGGGTCTGACTGTATTTGGCGGTCTCGTTCCTGAAAAGCACTCAGGACGGCCGGCAGGTCGTTGGGTTCGATGAGAGCCAGATGAGGCAGAAGGGTTGCTTCGAAATTCGAGGGCGGGTTGGTTTTGAACGCTTCCAGAAAGGCAGGATACAGATTCGGGTCGCATCGATAAGGGGCCGGCGAGCCGGCAAGCCAGGTATTTTCGTGTTTGATGTTGACGGCCTGAACCGCAACGGCCTGAGCCAAAGCCGGAACAGCCAGCGTAAAAAAGAACAGATGAAGCGTCCATGCAAAGAAAGCCAGAATGGCGCATCGGCTTCGATATTCCCTGCCGGCTTCAGATGAAGCGAAAAACAGCGGTTTGCTGTCGAGCTGTCTTGAAGGAAGGGCCGCAAGAGGAATCAGGGCCATCGCGGTCAGAAAGTCGAAAAAGACGGTTGCGGCAAACGGGGCTTTCCAGACCAGCAGAGCGGAAACGGCGGCGGCCCAACCGGCGGCCTGGAGAAAGAGGCGGCGCCAAAGCCGCGGTTTTTTTCGGAAAAGCCCATAGGCGATGACGGTCAGAAATCCAAAAACGGCCAGCGAATAGACGGCAAAGGGCTGAACTATTTTTAGCAGGTCCCAGATGAACAGAGAGGACGGGATCTGCTGATAATGATAACGGAAACAGTCGCAGCACCATTCCGACTGGGTCATTTCCTCGAAAATTTCAGGCCCCCGACAAAACAGGAAATACAGGAAGAAGGCGGCGGCGGTCCACAGCAGCGGCCATCCGGACAAAGCCGGCCTCTTCCATTTGCCGAATACGGCGACTGTGAAGAAAAGAAGGACGGCTGTGCCGAGCCCCCAGCTCATCTGAAACGTATGGCCGGCAAGCGGAAGCCAGTAAACCGAACCCTCACTGTAGTCCGGATAGGGTTCTTTGGGCGGATGATGGGGAGATTTGGAGTTTTGGGATTGGATAAGCCAGGCGAGAATTTGGAGGCGGTTTTGCCGGAGGCGCTGGGAAAACTCCGGGCCGAGCCGCTGCAATTCGATGCTTTGGGGAGTTTTTTTCAGGAGCAGACCGGCCGGCTCCCAGGAGATGGTGAAGTTTGCCCAGGGATATTCGAGCGAAGGAGGGATGCTGTTTTCCGCAATTTTCTGGATGCGGTCGTGCAGCGAAAGGGCTCGCTGGATTTGGCCGTTTCCAATCATATCTTCCGTACGCTCCAACAGGCCGCGAAGGAGCCGTCTAAGAAGAGCAACGTCTTCAATTTGGCCGAGTGCGATGAAAGTCTGCATTGGCAGGAGCGGGTTTTCCGCTTCAAGCAGACGGCAAATGCGCGGCAAATATGGCGCGTATGGGTCAGGCGGGTAGGGTCCGGCAAAGCATTGCTCCAGCTGAGAGACCGCCCGTTCGGGGCTGTCCGGCTTTCTGTCGGCAAAGTCGGCCAGGGCCAGGAGAAGGAATCGCCGCGGGTTTTCCGGTGCGATGATTTCCAGCCGCTCGGCAAGACGGCGGAGGATGTGCGGGTCGATGTATGCGCGAAGGGACAGACGGCAGCCGAGCGAATAAAGCAGAAAGGGATTGTCGGGGTACTGTTCCGCCAGTGCGGCCAGGGCTTCGATATCTTCATAGGTTTGATAATTCAGCCGGCCGTATCCCGTTAGAAAAAGCCATTCTGTTATATCGGCTGCCTCCGGATCCGAGCGGGCAACCGAGCGGCTCAATAAGGGAAAGCGAAACCGGATTTCTTTGTCTTGAATGACAAAAAATTTCTGAATCCCGCTCCAATGGTGCCAATAAAACTGCAGGGGGCTGCGGAAGGAATGAATCCGAACAGCCGCCAAGCCGATGGTCAGCAGGCCGAAGAGAAGCAACCCCTTTTTCATTTCCGGCTCCTTTTGCAATTTGAATCAATTATATTGTCGGTTCGGCGGGATGAAAAGTTTTTTCTGAAAGGGCATTGAAGGTCGGAAAAATCCTGTGAACCTTGCCTGGGCGGGGGTGGTAGAAAAGACTATGCAAAGAAGAAGGGAGAAAACAGTTTTGCAGATGCTTCGGAGGGGATGACGAAGAGAGCCGGGGTCGGCGGCTCTCTTCGAGCGCGCCTCCGGAAATAAGATAAGACAAGAAAGGGACAACGAGATGGATTTAAAACAGTACTTTGAGACCAAAGACGGCTGGGGTGTTCTGGCTACCTGCAATGCGCAGGGACAGGTGGATACAGCCCTGTATGCCAAACCGTATATCGTGGATGAGCAGACGGCGGCCTTTGTGATGAAGGAGCGGCTCAGCCATCAGAATCTGCAAAGCAATCTGCACGCTTCTTATTTGTTTATGGAGCATGCCCCGGGTTACCGGGGTGTGCGGCTGTATCTGACGATGATACGGGAGGAGATCAATCAGACTCTGGTCGAGATGCTTCGTCAAAAGCAGCCGATGATGTTTCCGGCGGAGGATGATTCGGCCAAGTTTGTGGTCTTTTTTCATATTGACCGGGTGCGTCCTCTGGTGGGGGATTCTCCTCTTCCGGAATGAAAAAGGCGGAGCGGTTTTTGCTGGACGTGCGGAGCCGGGCCTCCTACAATCACGCCGAAACGTGCTTTTGTGCGGGAGTCGGCGATGAAGATCGATACAATTGTTCTGGGTGATTTCCAAACCAACTGCTACTGTGTTCGTTCGGACGTGCGGACAAACCGATGTCTGGTGATTGACCCCGGGCTGGATGCGGCGCCGCTGGTGCAGTTTCTGCAGGAAGAGGGTCTGGAGCCGGAGGTGATTGTCCTCACACACGGTCATGTGGACCATGTGGCCGGCGTAGAGACGCTTCGGGAGCGATGGCCTTCAGTCAGGGTCGGAATCCATCGAAACGATGCGGCGATGCTGACCGACCCGGCGCGGAATCTGTCGATGCTGGCCGGCACGATGACCTCGGCGCGTCCGGCGGAGCTTATCTTTGACGGAGACGGACAGGTCCAATTGGCGGGGATGGATTTTCATCTGCTGCATACGCCCGGACACACGCCGGGAGGGATTTGTTTGTATGCCCCCAAAGAAGGGCTTGTGTTTGTCGGGGATACGCTGTTTGCCGGCAGTGTGGGGCGAACGGATTTTGAAGGCGGCAGTTTTGCGCAATTAATGGAAAGCATTCGAGCAAAACTGCTGACGCTGCCGGAGACGACGAAGGTTTATCCGGGACACGGTCCGGTAACGACGATTCGAAATGAGAAACGATTCAATCCATTTTTGAATGGGTCTGAGGAAGATTTTTGACAGGGAAGCCGCAGGGGCGGGCGTTTGCGGCTTGCACGTTTTCTCCTCTCCAGGAAGAGGCAAGTCCGGACAAAAAAGCAGGAATCATTCTTCAATGATTCCCGCCTGACTGGCTGTATTCACCACTCTCCACCAAAACCAGTTCCCCCAATATATCGCAGGGCTGGTAATTTGCAAATCTTTTTTTGGTGTTCCGATAAAAAAATAGATGGCTTTTGTTTTTCGAATAGATTGAATATAACGAATATACAGAATAAGCAAACTGGGTAAGATAAAAAAGAAGTTGTTTTGTCTTGACATTCCAAGAGTTTTTCATACAATACACCATTGTGAA
>JBBFLK010000001.1:69408-102354 GCA_037479115.1 Anaerohalosphaeraceae bacterium
TGCAAGGATGAACTGTAAGGCAGTAGAGAAGTTTTCGAGAGGAGGCAAAGACAATGAAAACACATCAGTTTTTCATCCTGTTTTTTTCCTTTTTGCTGCGGATATCTCTTTGTCGAGGCGACTTTACGGATTTTGTCTGGAGCCGTACAGGGGATAACGGGAACTGGGGGGCTTCGGCGAACTGGAGCGGTCCGACGGGACGGTATCCCGACGACCCGGACGAAAGAGCTATTTTTAACAATCCGGCCGGAATGGGGATGCCGATTCAAAATGCCACGATGTCCAACGGCCTGGGGCAGCTGGTCTTCAACTACACGGGCTGGACGGTTTATACGGATAACAAACCGCTTCGTCTGGACCCGTATTCGGTGGAGGGTTCCTATAATGCAATTTTCAGTTATGCGCAGGGCGGAGCGGGCGTCAATCTGATTTATCCGGAGATTGAACTGCTGCGGTCGGGGCTGAATATTTATACCGCCAGCGGCAGCACGCTGGCAATCGGCTGGACCTACGGCGGCGGCTTTATCGGCTCGTATGCACCGGTTATCAGCTCCGTCAATCCGACGGAACTGGACACAGGCGCTGTGCGTCTGGACAGCCCGAGCAGTGTGTCCAGCCCGTTCTATCTGCGGCAGGGGACGCTGCTTGTACGTTATGCGGGGACAAGCGGCGACGCACTCGGAACCAGCACGGGCACGCTGAATATCGGCGGCGACCAATGGGTGACGGACGGGGCGTGGGCCCGGCTTTTGACGGATGCCTCTGGGGCGTCTGTTACGAAAAACCTGCGGGTACGCAGCTATCCCGGTGCGAATGTCAATGCGGTGTTAGGCAGCAATCATACGAGCGGCTCTTCGACCTTTTCCGGCACCATTCAGCTGGATTTGAATGCGACGCTCACCGCAGCCGGCTCGAGCACTGTTTCGTTTACGAATACCATCAGCGGGACCGGCGGGATTACCAAAACCGGTTCCGGAACCGTGCGATTGTCCGGGAGCAATACCTATCAGGGGTCCACGGCTATCAGCAGCGGCACGCTTCAGCTGGGCGGAAACAACCGACTGCCGACGACTACAACGGTGAATTTGTCTTCTACCCCCGGCGCTACGCTGGATTTGGCTGGGTATAACCAGACGATTGCCGCCCTGAACGGCGGCGGAGCAAGCGGCGGAACAGTCGCTTTGGGCGGCGGGCAACTGACGGTCGGTGAAGGGTATTTTGCAGGGGTGATTTCCGGGGCCGGCTCGCTGGTCAAAAGCGGAACGGGGACCCTCGTTCTGTCCGGGGCTAATACGTACAATGGGCCGACCGTAATCAGCGGAGGCACGGTTGTCCTGAGCGGGGGACACAACCGTCTGCCGGTTTCAACAGATGTGACGATGGCATCCGGAACGTGTCTGGATTTGGGGGTGAACAACCAGACATTATCCTTGCTGAATGGGGGCGGAATGGTCTTGTCCGGCGGCGGCCGATTGACGCTCGGCAGCGGTTCGTTTGAAGGGGTCATCATGGGCAGCGGTTCGCTGGAAAAAGTCGGCTCCGGTACGCTGGTTCTGTCCGGTGCCAATACATATGCCGGCTCCACTACAATCAGCGGAGGCACCCTGCGTATCGGAAGAAACAACGCTCTGCCGGTGGGAACGACGGTTTCTTTGGCGAATGCAGCGGGAACTGTGCTGGATTTGGCCGGATATAATCAGACGGCTGCTGTTTTAAACGGCGGCGGTTCAGCCGGCGGGACGATTGCTTTGGGCGGCGGGACCCTGACGGTCAGCAGCAGCGGGTTGTTTGCCGGCACAATTACCGGCAGCGGGGGCCTGGTCAAGAGCGGCGGCGGAACTTTGACTCTGTCGGGACAGAACGACTACACGGGACCGACGTCGGTGACGGGCGGGAAACTTTTGGTGAATGGTCAGCATCTGAACGGCGGAGATTATACAGTGGCAACGGGCGCACTGCTGGGAGGCGTCGGACGCATTGAGGCGGAGGTGTTTGTGGAGCCGGGCGGAATCCTGGCGCCGGGAGTGATGATGGGCAGTTTGTCTGTCGGCGGAAATGTTGTTCTGGACGGGCTGCTGCAGATTCAGCTGGAGGGCGGAATTATGCCCGGCGACTGCACGCGGCTGATTGCGGAGGGCGTTCTGTCGATTTCCAATGCGACGCTGGATTTGCACTGGGCGGGCATGCTGCATGAGCCGGCGTATGTCTTTGCCCAGTACGGGCAGCTGGACGGCAGCGAGTTCGGCCAGATTATTAAACTGCCGGCCGGCTACCGGATTGATTACAATTATCAGGGCGATAACCAGATTGCGCTGGTTTTGATACCGGAGCCCGCCTCGATGATGCTGCTGGGGCTGGGCGGTTTGCTGCTGCGGGGCATCTCGAAAAAACAAATGATTAAATAAATGCGGCCTCTGAGGGAGGGTGGTGAAGCCGCAAAACCCGCTTTTTCAGCCAAAGGAAAAGCGGGTTTCTTTTTGACTTTTTGGGATTAGCGGGTAAACTGGATACACTTTCGGGCGGTTAGCTCAGTTGGCGAGAGCGCCTGCCTTACAAGCAGGAGGCCACAGGTTCAAGTCCTGTACCGCCCAGTTTTTACAGGAGGAATTCTGCGTCGCCCTGCTTTGAGTCTTTTAATTTTTTTACTTTTCATTTGACACTTCTGCTTCCCCCCTATATATGGAGAATTGCTGTTGGTACACCCCGTTCTATAGGGGTGTGGCAAGAGGGAATCCGGTGAAAGTCCGGAACTGCCCCGCAGCGGTAATCAGGAACGAAAGCCGAACAAAGCACTGTCTGTTTTTCGGATGGGAAGCTTGGCGAGTAGGTTTTCAGAAGGTGCCTGAAAGTCCGAAGACCTGCCGACAGCCCGCTTGTGCGGAAGACAACTTGCTTTCGCGGGAAAGGCAAAGTGATGAACGAGCAGACGAATTTCTTGGAACTGTCTGAAGTCTGCGCGGCTTTTCGCTCTCATCTTTTGTCTCCCGACGGATTGTCTGACAGGCGGAAGGAAACAAAACGGACAATTTTTATTTGAAAAATGGGAGACCATCATGAAGACCGCATCGGAACAGACCATTCAGTCCCAGACTCTTTCCTCGATTTCGGTTGGAACATCTTTTGCCCAGGTTCGCAAGCGGGACGGCCGTTTGGTGCCGTTTGACTGCTCCAAGATTGAAGGAGCGATTCTGAAAGCCGGTCGGGCAACCGGTGAATTTGACCAGCCGACGGCGGCTCATTTGGCTCAGCGGGTTTTGGCGCTGATGCAGATGACGCTGAAGGCCTCGGTGCCGGAAGTCGAACAGATTCAGGATATTGTGGAGGAGGTCCTGCTGACCAGTCCGTTCAAGAAGACGGCGAAGGCCTATATTCTGTATCGCGACCAGCATGCCCGAATCCGGGAGTTTGTCCAGAAAGCCGAGGTGGATTTGATTGACCAGTATCTGGAGCGACTGGACTGGAAGGTTCAGGAAAACAGCAACATGTCTTACTCACTTCAGGGACTGAACAATTATGTGTCCAGTGAAATCAGTCAGGCGTACTGGCTGAACAAGATTTATACGGCGGAGATTCGCCGGGCTCATCAGGAAGGGGATTTTCATATTCATGATTTGGGGCTGCTGAGTGCATATTGTGTGGGATGGGATTTGCGGGATTTGCTCTGCAGCGGTTTTAAGGGGGTCTGCGGAAAGACGGAGAGCCGTCCGGCCCGTCATTTCCGGACGGCACTGGGACAGATTGTGAATTTCTTTTATACCCTTCAGGGAGAAGCGGCTGGAGCGCAGGCCTTTTCGAATGTGGATACCCTTTTGGCGCCGTTTATTCGGCATGACCGGCTGACCTATTCGGAGGTCAAGCAGGCCCTGCAGGAGTTTGTGTTCAATATCAATGTCCCGACGCGGGTTGGGTTTCAGACTCCGTTTACAAATATTACGCTGGATTTGCAGCCGCCGTCCGCACTGGCGCAGCAGCCCGTGGTGATTGGGGGGGAGCTTCAGCAGAGTGTGTACGGCGACTATCAGGAGGAAATGGATATTTTTAATCGGGCGTTTCTGGAGGTGATGGAGGAAGGGGACGCCCGCGGACGCGTGTTTACGTTTCCCATTCCGACCTACAACATTACAAAAGATTTCCGCTGGGACTCTCCGACGCTCGAAAAACTGTGGGCGGTGACGGCCAAGTACGGGATTCCGTATTTTGCGAATTTTGTCAATTCGGAGTTGTCGCCGGAGGATGCCCGGTCAATGTGCTGCCGGCTTCGTCTGGATGTGCGGCATCTGGAAAAGCGGGGCGGCGGGCTGTTTGGGGCTAATCCGCTGACCGGTTCAATCGGTGTGGTGACACTGAATCTGCCGCGACTGGGATATTTGGCCAAGGATGAAACGGATTTTCTGAATCGGCTGGATGCGCTGCTGAAAAAGGCCTATGAAAGTCTGGAGACCAAGCGTCATCTGCTGGAGGAGTTTACGGAGAAAAATCTGTATCCGTATACTCGGTATTATCTGCGGCATGTCAAGGCTCGCAGCAGCCGGTATTGGGATAATCATTTTTCCACGATTGGTCTGGTGGGAATGAATGAGGCCTGTCTGAATCTGTTCGGCAGGGACATCGGGACTCCCGAGGGGCAGACGTTTGCCCGGATGGTGCTGGAGCGGATTCGTGAGCGTCTGCTGGTTTTTCAGGAGGAAAGCGGACATCTGTACAATCTGGAGGCAACGCCGGCGGAGGGAACGTCCTATCGTCTGGCCCGTCTGGACAAACAGCGGTATCCGGATATTCGGACGGCGCAGCCGGACCCGGAGAAAAAGCCGTTTTACACCAATTCGACGCAGCTGCCGGTCTATTATACGCAGGACCTTTTCCAGACGCTCGAACTCCAGGATGAGCTGCAGTCGAAGTACACCGGCGGGACAGTCCTGCATATTTATTTGGGAGAGGCGGCGGCTGACCCGCAGGCGGTCAAATCGTTTGTCCGCAAAATCTGCCGGAATTACCGCCTGCCGTATTTTACGATTTCGCCGACCTTCAGTATCTGTCCGGAACACGGCTATTTAAAGGGCTGCCGCCGGCAGTGTCCCCAGTGCGGTCAAAAGACGGAGGTCTATGCCCGGGTGGTCGGCTATCTGCGTCCGGTGGACCAGTGGAATGAAGGCAAACAGGCGGAGTTTGAACTTCGCCGGTCGTATCAGATAGAGGGATTCTGATGAAATTCGGCGGTTTTCAGCCGTTGACGCTCAGTGATTTTCCGGGAAGGACGGCGGCGGTTCTGTTTGTACAGGGATGCAATTTTCGCTGTCCGTTCTGCCATAACGGACGTTTGCTGGAGAGGGATGCCGAGGATGTGTTTGACGAACAGACGGCTGTAGCCCTTTTGGCGGAGCGTCGGAAGATTCTGGACGGCATAGTGCTCAGCGGCGGTGAACCGACCCTGCAGGCGGATTTGCCGGATTTTATCCGAGAGCTTCGGCGGATGGGATTTCAGGTCAAACTGGATACAAACGGCAGTCAATCAAGGATGCTCGAATCTGTGCTGGAAGAGGGGCTGCTGGATTATGCGGCGATGGATATCAAAGCCCCGCCGTGCAAATATCCGCTGCTGACCGGCGGGGTGTATCCCCGGGAGGAAATCGAACGCAGCATCGAGCTGATTGTGCACAGCGGAATTGCGGCGGAGTTTCGCACAACCTTTGTGCCCGGACTGCTGACGTCGGAAGATTTGGAGCAGATTCGTCGGAGTCTGCCGGCTGGTGCTGTTTACAAAATCCAAAAGTTTGCGGCGGAATCGGCGCTGGAGGCATCACTGCGAAAACCATCGGAACTTATCGAGGAGACGTTATGAGCATTTGTCCGGATTCGTGGATTCGAAAAAAGGCCGTCGAATACGGGATGATAGAGCCGTTTGTGGATCGGCAGATTCGCACGGCGGAAGGACGGAGCGTCATTTCCTACGGTCTGTCCTCGTTCGGCTATGATATTCGTGTTTCCCGTCATTTTCGGGTGTTTACCAACGTGTACGGCACGGTGATTGACCCCAAAAATTTTGACCCGCGGGGTCTGGTGGAGGTGGAAACGGATGTCTGTCTGATTCCGCCGAACAGTTTTGTGCTGGCTTTGAGTGTGGAAAAGTTCCGAATTCCCCGGAATGTGATGACGATTTGCGTCGGAAAATCCACGTATGCCCGATGCGGTATTATTGTGAACGTAACGCCGTTTGAACCGGGCTGGGAAGGCCATGCGGTGCTGGAGATTTCCAACACAACCCCGCTGCCGGCCAAGGTCTATGCCGGGGAAGGACTGGCACAGGTGCTTTTTTTTGAATCCGACAGTCCCTGTGAGGTTTCCTATGCGGATCGAAACGGCAAGTATCAGAATCAGACGGGCATTCGTCTGCCCTGTGTATAACTATTTTTGTGGAAGAAGGATTTTCTTATGATGATGACGGCCAATCTGGGTTTTCCCCGGATGGGGATTGAACGGGAGTTGAAAAAGGCGCTGGAAGCCTATTGGAAAGGAGAGATTTCGCAGGAGAATCTGCTGGAAACGGGGCGCATGCTGCGGATAAGGCACTGGCAGCTGCAGAAGACGCTCGGAATTGAGCAGATCCCCAGTAATGATTTTTCCTTTTATGACCATGTTCTGGATACGTTGCTGATGACGGGAGCGGTGCCGTCTCGGTTTCTCCGGTCCGGCGAACAGCTCGGTCTGGATACCTATTTTCGGATGGCCCGGGGTGATGCCGAAGCGGCGGCGATGGAAATGACCAAGTGGTTTGACACCAATTATCACTACATAGTCCCGGAATTTGAAGAGGGGCAGACTTTCCGGCTGCGGTCGGAAAAAGTGCTGCGGGAGTTCGAGGAAGCCAAAGAATTGGGAATTCTCACGCGTCCTGTTTTGCTGGGCCCGCTGACGTTTCTGCGGCTGGGCAAAAGCAAAGGTTCTTTGAAGAAAGGGGTTTTGCTGGAGAACCTGCTGCCTGTCTATGAAGAGGTTTTGGGCCGACTCAGAGAAGCGGGGGCCGACTGGGTTCAGATGGACGAACCGATTTTGGTTCTGGATATGAGCGCCGAAGAAGAGCGTCTTTTTCAAAGGGGATACAGTCGGCTGCTGTCGTCACCGCATCCGAAGATTTGTCTGACAGCGTACTTTGGGACTATTTCGGATAAACTGCCGTGGCTGACAAAACTGCCTGTTGATGCTGTTCATCTGGATTTGGTACGGGCGCCGGAGCAGCTGGAGGCGGCGATGGAGATGATTCCAGAGCCGATGATGCTGTCGATGGGGATTGTGAATGGTCGAAACATCTGGAAAGCGAACCTGACGGAATGTCTGGAAAAATTATACCGTGCGGCTGAGCGGCTCGGAACGGAACGTCTGATGGTTGCATCTTCCTGCTCGCTTCTGCATTGTCCGCTTGATTTGGCTCAGGAAACGGCCCTGCCTGCCGAGATTCGCCAGCGGATGGCCTTTGCAGTGCAGAAACTGCAGGAAATTCATATCTTGACGCGGGCTGTCCGCGAGGGACGGCAGGCCGTAGAGCCGATTCTGGAGGAGAACCAGCGTCTTTTTTCGCCGGGGAAGACCTCGCGGCTGTTCTATAATCCTGAGGTTCGGAACCGGATGAATCGGCTGACGGATTCGATGTTCTCCCGGCAGTCTGGTTTTGAACAGCGACGAAGGAAGCAGCGTCAGCGGCTGCGCCTGCCGCTGTTTCCGACCACGACTATCGGCTCGTTTCCGCAGACGCCGGAAATCCGCAAAGCCCGGGCGGATTTCAAAAAGGGAATTCTGTCTGAAACGGAATACCGGTCTGTGATGAAACACGAGATAGAAAAGGTCATTCGTTTTCAGGAATCGGTCTGGCTGGATGTGCTGGTGCATGGTGAGCCGGAACGCAATGACATGGTGGAGTATTTTGGGGAGATGCTGGATGGCTTTGCATTTACCCAGAACGGATGGGTGCAGAGTTACGGCTCCCGCTGTGTCAAGCCGCCTGTTATTTACGGGGATGTCCGGCGGCGGGCCCCAATGACGGTGTATTGGATTCAATATGCTCAATCCCTGACCGACAAACCGGTCAAGGGGATGCTGACCGGTCCGATGACGCTTCTGCAATGGTCGTTTGTCCGGGAGGACCAGCCGCGTCGGGATACGGCTTTTCAGCTGGCACTGGCCGTTCGGGATGAAGCAGCGGATTTGGAGGCGGCCGGCATCCGCATCATTCAGATTGATGAACCGGGTCTGTGCGAGGGGGTTCCTCTGCGGCAGTCGGAACGGACGGAATATTTTGACTGGGCCGTGAAGGCGTTTCGCCTGGCTTCCTGCGGGGTCAAAGACGAAACGCAGATTCATACCCATATGTGTTATGCGGATTTCAATGACCGGATGGATGCCATTATTGCAATGGATGCGGATGTGCTGTCAATTGAGGCCTCCCGCTCGGGTGCGGTGCTGCTTGAGGTGTTTGAACGATACCGCTATCCGAACGAAATCGGCCCGGGAGTGTATGATATTCACAGTCCGCGGGTACCCTCCGTCGAAGAGATGGTGATGCTGCTGAACGAAATGCTTCGGCATCTTCGAGCTGAGCAGATATGGGTCAATCCGGACTGTGGTTTAAAAACCCGCGGCTGGCCGGAGACGGAGGCATCTTTGAAAAATATGGTGCAGGCCGCCGTTCGTCTGCGTCAAAGTCTGGGCGGCTGATTGGCCCGGAATAAAACAGCGTTTTTTGAACTATAAATGGCGTTGAACCCCTTAAAGTCATCCGAAGAAACAGCCGATATTCGGAATAGGTCTTCTCTGCAGGGCGATAAATCTAAGGACCCGGTTTATGGCGGAATGCCAATTTCTGGCAAAATGTCCGTTTTTTAATGCGGAAGAAGTGGTTCAGCGGCGACATCTGACGGCTTACCTCAAAGAGACCTACTGTCGGGGGGATTTTACCCGCTGCTGCCGTTATCGGATTGCCACAACGATTGGACGCGAGCATGTTCCGACCCTGATGATGCCGGACCAGACGCGATGGGCGGAAGAGATTCTGAAAAGCCATTCGGCTCCGTCCGGTTCAAACTATTCCGCACAATCTCACCAGAATATCTGACAATGTATGCCCCAAGCGGCTGGATTCGGGACATTCTTGCCTTTTTGACTCGTTTGCGGTATGGTAGAGATGCTCCGTTTGCCGCTTTTGCTTTTTGGTACTTTGAGCGGATTGCGGAGAAAAAGGAGATATAGTGTTATGTTCCGGATGGGTTGGAATGGGAGTTTGTCTGTTTGTCTTTTGACGGGGATTCTGATGACGTCGGGATGTGCACGGCAGGCGGAGGTTATTGCCCATCGGGGGGCTTCGTATGATGCGCCGGAAAACACGCTGTCGGCGGTTCGGCTGGCCTGGGAACAGGGAGCGGATGCCGTGGAGGTAGATGTGCATCTGACGGCGGACCATCAGCTGGCGGTGATTCACGATGCGGATACCAAACGGACGGCCGGTACGGACTGGCGGGTGAGCGAAAAGACGATGGCACAGCTGCGGACGCTGGATGTCGGGCGATGGAAAGCAGAACAATTCGCCGGTCAAACGATTCCGACGCTGGAGGAGGTGCTGGAGCTGCTGCCGAAGGGAAAAAGGCTGTTTGTGGAAATCAAGTGCAAAGGGGAAATCCTGCCATATCTGCAAAAGGCCGTCGAGACAAGCGGCAAGCGCCGGCAGATTGTCATCATTTGTTTTGACCCGGATGTACTGGTTCAGAGCAAACAGCGGATGCCGGATATTCCGGTTTATTGGCTGGTGGGGACGGAAAAAGACAAAGAGACCGGAAAGCCCATCCCGCATTCTCCGGAGCTGATCACGTTTATCCGGGAAAAAGGCATTAACGGGCTGGATGTGAATTATGAAGGGGTGGATGAAGTCTTTGCCCGGGCGGTTCGGCAGGCCGGATATGACTGGTATGTCTGGACGGTGGATGACTGCCGGACGGCGGAACGGATGATTCGGCTGGGGGCGAGGGGAATCACAACCAACCGTCCCGGCCGGCTGAAAAACGACTGTTCAAAGGAACGTTAAACGGCTTTTACGGAATCAATTGGTTGACTTTCTGGACGGCCCGATAGTGGCTGATGCGGGTGAGATTCCGCAGGATATAGCGGATGACATCCGCGCGGCTGACCAGGCCGACCAGCACACCGTCTTTGACGATCGGCACACGCCGGAAATTGTTGTGGATGAGGCATTCGGTAATTTCAAAGACGCTGGATTCCGGAGAGAAAACAGTCACGTCTGTTGTCATAATTTTTCCGACCTGTGCCGGAGGAATCGTCTGGCTGTAGAAATAGGGCATCAGGTCTTTTTCCGTGATGATTCCGACCAGATACATCCCTTCTTCGACGACCGGCAGACCGCTGATGGAGTAATCCGCCATCAAAGAAAGGGCTTCTCCGAGGGTGCTTTCAGGACGGACTGTAATGAGGCCCTTGGTCATCAGCTGCCGGGCGGAAAAAGGCTTTTTTGGGGCAGGTTCCTGTTCCGGAAGGAACTTGTGAACATTGACACGGACCAGGTCGGTTCGGCTGATAACGCTGACAACTTTTCCGCGGTGCGTAATCGGCACGCGTCGGAAGGGGTTTTGAATCAGACAATTGCAGATTTCTTCCAGGAGCGTCTCGGCCGGAAAAGAGACAACCTCTCTGTGCATGTAGCTTTCAACCAGACCGCTGGTGGTTTGTTTTTCATAAAGCATGGCCAGAAGGTCTTTTTCCGTGATGATGCCCTGCAGAAGCAGGTGGTTGTCCACGACGGGAAGGCCGCTGATATTCAAATCGACGATGCAGGCCAGGGCCTGATAGAGACGGGTTTGCGGAGTAACGGTAATCACCCCGTACTTGATTACGTCGATTGCCCGTTTGGCATCCGGCTGCATAAAGCAGGGACTGATTTGGGTTGACAGACCTTTCGGCATACACGAAGCTCCCTTCTGAAAGAAAGAACATCTGCCAGTCTTATCGACTTAATTAATCTGTCTGATAAATTAGAACTTCTGCAATTATTTGCCGAATTGCGAAAAAAGATTTCAAAGATTTCTTTGCTTTTTTTCATCCGGCTTTTTGTTATATTATCAGACGCGGAAAAGGTAAGGAGCTGAACCAATGTCGCAGGCGTCTGATAATTCAAACCGACCCTCGAAGGCCCCGGCGGACAGCCGGGTTCAGACCCGGTTTCTGCTGATGCCCAACCAGGCCAATCCGTTTGGTACGGCTTTCGGCGGGGCGATAGCGGCCGAGATTGATATGGCGGCCTCGATGGCGGCCCAGCGGCATGCAGATGGGCCGGTCGTGACGGCAGCAATGGACACGCTGCAGTTTGAGCAGCCCATTCACATCGGGGACCAGGTGGTGCTGGATGCGGTGGTCAGTTATGCCGGCCGGACTTCGATGGAAGTAGCGGTGGAGGTACATTGTGAAAATCCGCAGCAGGGCCGGCGGGTCCTGGCAACCACGGCCTATCTGACCTTTGTGGCGGTGGACCCGCAGACCGGAAGACCCCGTCCGGTTCCGGCCCTTGTTCCGCAAACACCGCAGGAGCACAAGCGGTATGAAGAGGCCTTTGTCCGGGTGCAGACCCGTCAGCATCTCCGCCGCAAAGTTCCGGGCGAATCCCGGCCTGCGGACGACCGGTCGGCAGGGGCGGAAATGGAGGTGCTGCGGCCTCTGCTGCGGCGGGAGGATGTGGCCTTTCGCGGGGAAGAGCTTAGCCCGGAGGGGCGAAAGAAGCTTGCCCGGGCCCTGCGGACGCTGCATTCACTGGAGTTGATGGCGACAACGATTTATCGGCTTCAAATCGGGCCGGAGCGGACAGAGCTCAATCGGGAACTGATTGCGGCGATGTGCAATGAACTGACGCACTGGCAGGATTTTCAGACGCAGCTGTATGAGTACGGGTTTCGTCCGAGTCCTTTGCGGCTGTTCTGGCAGGCTGTTGGAGTTGTATTCGGGCTCGGCTCTCGGCTGGCGGGGGCGAAGTGGATTTTGAAGACAGGCATTTGGGTCGAATCCAAAGCAGTCGAGCATTACAGCCGGCTGCTTGAGGCGGCGCCCTGGGAGGATGCCTCCCGGCGGATGCTGTTGAAGAATCAGGAAGATGAGCAGGGGCATATCCAAACTTGGCGGCGGCTGCTGAAGGAGATGGAGGCGCAGAAAAAAAGCCGCCGGAAAGAGGATTCCGGCGGCTTGGAATGATTTCGGAAAACCGCTGCCTTAGGATTTCGAACAAAACCGTGTCAAAGAGCCTGGATTCCCGCCTTCCTTCTTTGCTGAAGCTTCGAAGGACAGGTCGCGGGAATGACGACAGGTTTTGCCGGATGCGTTCAATTCGTCGGGTCTTTGATGCGCGGCTGAGGGGCCAGCGGAGGCGTAAAGACCGTATTGGCCAGATGCCGCTGTTCTTCGTCGCTGAGGGTCGGATGTCTGACAATCGTGGGGGTGATGAAAATCACCAGTTCACTGTTGAGTGTGCTTTCGCCCTCAGAACGGAAAAGGAAGCCCACCAGAGGCAGATTGCCCAGGATGGGGATTTTGTTGATTTGCTGAGAGACATCCTGTTTTTTCAGTCCGCCGATGACGACGGTCTGTCCGTCCCGAATCAGGGCGGTGGTCATCGTTTCGCGGCTGGCGATGATGGGCTGCGGAATCGGGTTGCTGATGCCGGTGATGACCACCTCGCCCGTGCGGACGCTGAATTTGGGATTCAGCAGCAGCCGGATGAGCCCGTCGCGTGTCAGATGAGGCACGACGCGCAGTTCAATGCCGACTTCCCGGAAGGCCGTAGTGCCGATGCTGCCGCCGCCGCTGCTTTCCGTCAGCTCCTGATAGGGAAACTCTTCCACAATTTTGATTTCGGCCTGCACATTGTCCAGCACGAGGATGCGCGGGTTGGCCAGCAGTTTGGCGCGAATGTCTTCCTGTTTGGCTTTCAGGGCGGCGTCGAGCCGGACATGGTCATTGAGGATGCCGAAGCGGAAGATGCCGTCGGTGCTGGAGGTTTTGCCGACATCGCCGGAGAAAACGCTGGTGATGGCCGGATTGGTTACAGTGCCCTGAACAGCGTTGCCGATGGTGCTGGTGACGGCCGTCCCGTTGGAATAGGAGCTTCCCTGCAGGTCATAGAGGGTGTTGGTTCCCATCTGCCATTCGACGCCCAGATCCAGATTGGCCCGGGAGGAGATGTCATAGATTTTGGCCTCGACGAGGATTTGCGGCGTGATGCGGTCGATTTCTTCGATGAAGGCATCGATGGCCTTGATTTTGCTTTCGACATCCGTCACGATGATGTTGCTGGTGCCGGGATTGGCGGAAATCGAGCCCCGTTCCGTGATGAATTTGCGGAGAGCCGTCTCCACGTCTTTGACGTCGGCGTAGGTAATCCGATAGATTCGGCTGATGATTTTCTCCCGCGCATCAATGATATCGCCGGCGGGCATGACCCGAATCATATTTTCGGTGGTCACGTAGCTGTATCCGTGCGCTTCGAGAATATTAGCCAGCGCCTCGCTCAGCGGGACATCGTTCAGGGTGGCGGTCACGGTGCCTTCAACTTTGGGGCTTTTGATGATGTCCACGCCGGCCTGGCGGGCCAGGATGCGAAGCACATCGTCAATCGGCGTATTACGAAAATCCACACTGACGGTCTGCTGCATGCGCTGCTGGACGGGGCTGAGCCGTTCGGCCCGCATCGCGAGGGGCTCTTCTGTTGTGGGGCCTCCGTTCTGGGCGGATGCCGTCGCCGCCGGCCAAAGCAGAAAGACCGCCGGCCATAAAAACGTCCAAAGGATTTTGCTGCCTGTCTTTTCCATCCTGTTATCCTTTCGAAAGATACAATCCGTTTTACGGCTGAACCGTCTGGGTCCAGCGTTTGCCGTCTTTTTCAAATTCGACGGTGTCCCTGGTAATATTGACGACTCGGATTCCGTTGAGGGTATCCCCGATAAAAACAATCTGGTTTCCGATGATGGCGGACGGATTGGTTTGGCTGAAGACGATGCCGCGAACCAAAAGGGCATCTGAACCGGTGTCGGGGGTTTGTCCCGCTGTGTCCGGGGCCATCGGGTCGCGCATCCGTTCGGGCCAGGGTTCGGGACGCACCCATTTGGCGGGTTCGGAAGCCGCCGGTTCCGCAGCGGGGCTCGAGACGGAGGCCGCGGCCTTTTTCGGAGGCGCCGCCGGTGTACGCATCACAAAGAAGAGAGTCGCTATCAGAACCAGCGAAAGAACGCCGACGAGAATCTGCATCTGGGTCTGCCGGGCGTCTTTTTTGCTTTTTTTGCGGTTTTTGGCGGCAGAGGTCCGCGTATCTTTCGGCCCTGCAGGGCGAGCAGCCGGAGCGGATGCCGGAAGGGGCTGGGGGGTATAAGTATTCGAGCCGGCGGTGCCGACGGACGGTGTCGGTCCGGCCGAGGCGGCCGGAGCTGCCGGCGGAGTGGGAACCCCGTCAAATATAAAGGACACTTTCTTGTGCAGTCCGGTTCTGGGTTTCATAGAGCAGCTCATCCGTAAGGGATTGATATTCCGCGGCGCCGATACTCTGCGGGGCGTATGTGATTACGGACTGGCCGGCGCTGGGGGCCTCGGCCAGACGGACGCTGCGGTGAATGACCGTTTGAAAAATCAGCGAACCGAAATACTCCCGCATCTGCTCTTCAACCTGTCGGCTCAGGAGCGTCCGGCGCTCCACGAGCGTCAGCAGAATCCCGCGGATGCGGAGATTCGGGGCAAAGCGCTCCCGGACAACGTCCACCGTTTCCATCACCTGCCGCAGTCCTTCGAGGGCGTAATACTGCGTCTGAACGGGAACAATCAGTTCGTCGGAGGCCGCCATCGCGTTCAGCGTCAGGAGATTCAGCGACGGCGAGCAGTCAATCAGGCAGTAGTCAAACGAGCCGGCCAGCTCCTCCAGAAGCCGGCGGAGCACAAACTCCCGGTCCATCATTCGAAGCAGCTGCGACTCGGCTCCGGACAGCAGCACATTGCTGGGGGCCAGCTGAAGCGTCGGCAGGCAGGTCGGCTGCAAGATTCGCCCGAGAAGGACCTGAGGATTGACCAGGGCTTCGTAAATGGTCTGTTCGAGGGTGTCGGGTTGAAGGCCGAAGGCCAGCGTGGCGTGTCCCTGCGGGTCGAGGTCCACCAGGAGTGTTCGGTATCCGCGGGAGGCCAGCGCCGCCGCCACATTGACGGCCGTGGTGGTTTTCCCGCATCCTCCTTTCTGATTGGTTACGGCAAAGGTTTTCATAGAGACGCATCCTCCCTGGATACCCAGGATACGGCACCGGAGGTCGGTGCATCCGGCTGAATCAAAAACGACACCAGAAGTCTGGCGGAATGCAGCTTGGACTCCTGGCGGCTTCGTTCGATGGAGGCACTTTCCACGAAAACGGCCGGCCGACTTCTTTCGAGGGCGTTGACGAACGAAGCAAACTGCTGGAAGGTTCCGCGGAAGCTGATAGTCTGCCACATTCGTTTGAGTTTGGCGCGTCCGGCTTCTTCCGCGGACCAGACGTCTTCGCGGGTCTTGCCGGCATATTCGCTCAGGCCGTATTTGCTGGCCAGTCGGCTGATTTCAAAGAGGATTTTGTCCTGCTGTCCCGTGGGGACAAGGAATTCGTCAATACGCTGCTGAAGTTCGCCAAGCAGCTCCCGCTGCCGCTGCTGCGTATCGGGCTGCGAGGCCAGGCGGGCGACGCTCACCCGGTCGCTGCTGACAAGCAGGTCCTGATGGACCTTTCGGAGCCGTTCGGCCTGCGGCGTGAGTACCAAGGTGTAAAAAGCCAGCGTGAGCAGGAGCCAGGGACCCCAGACACAGGCCACGCAAATCCAGTATTTTCGGCTTTTGAAAATCATAGGTTCTTTCGTTTATTTTTGTTCGATTAACGGACAGCGAATTTCGTACAGAATCAGATTTTGTGAATCGGACGCTTCCTGCCGCGAGTAAATCTGAATTTCCTGCGCCAGCGAAGACAGCAAAGGCGCGGAGCGCAGTTTCTGGATATAGTCGTTGACGGACGCATCGCTTTCGGGACGGTTCGGAGCCGCCAGCAGCAGCCGCAGCGTTCGCTGAATCACCTGAATGTAGGAGACCTGATTGGTTTTGGGGTCCGCCACTTTCCGGCGAACGGGCTGATAGGCGAAGTCCAATTCGGTAAAGAACGCCTCCGGCGGCAGGGCCTGAACCAGTTCGGCCATCAGGGGCGACAGCGGCATTTCCAGCCGCAGGGCGTCCTGGATGGTTTTGATGCGATGCCGGGCGGTCAGAATATCCTGCTGGGTGTTTTCATACCGCTGGAGGTCTTTGGAGTGCTCCGTGATTTGCTGGAGATTCTGCTGATGGATGGTCAGTTTGGTTTGGATCAGGGCTTTCTGACTGAACCACTGTCCGGCCAGAAGACCTGTGGCCAGCAGCGGAATCAGAAACGGTACAGCCGCCAGGGCCATCGTGCCCGGCCGGCTTCGCTTCGGCAATCCCTGTCCTCGCAATAAATCAATCCGAAACTGCATCAGAAAGTCCTCATAGCCAGACCGGCGGCGACGGCAAAGACCGGTCCGTCCTGTTTGAGCATCAATTCCTGCTCCGGTGCTGCCTGAACGTTCAGATAGCGGAACGGATTGAAGACCTCCGTTTCCAGCGCCAGCGTCTCTGTCAGGAGAGCCGCAAACGGCCGACTCGTCGCCCATCCGCCCGACAAATACAGTTTTTTCACCTGGCAGTCCGGGTTTTGTGTCAGATAATAGCGAAGGGTATCGCTGATGTCGTTGAGGCATCGGGCAGCCGCCTGTTTGAGTGCGGCGGCAATCGTCGGCGGCAGCGGGTCCGTCTGAACGAACAGGATTTGTCGAATCGCCTCTTCGTCCAGACCGGTCTGCTGCCGAATGGACGCCGTGACAGCGGAGCCCGCATAGGTCAGGTCGCGAATGAATGGAATACCGTTTTCTCCGAGAATGGTGACGGTGATGAACCGATGGCCCAGATGAATAAGGGTCCGGCAGCTGTTCGGCTCCGGAGGGATGCAGTGGCACAGGCCGTTCATCGCAGCCAGCCCATCGACATCCATCAGCATCACTTTTCCGCCGGCATTGTGCACCTGCCGAACGGTTCGCTCAATTGCCTCCCGCAGGGCTACGACCAGAAACCCCTGATGTCCGTCCGCGGAGGAACGGATATTCTGGAAGGCCACGATGCTCTGGTCAGCGTCGAAGGGGCTCATCTGCAGGGCCTCCAGTTCCACGGCTTTGCCGAGGGCTTCAGCGGGGATGAGCGGAAAGCGGTAGGGACGGGTGACCACTTCCGGTCCGCTTTGCGCACAGACCACATAAGGGGTCTTTAAATCCGCGCTGTTGAGGCACTCACGCACAGCGCGGCTGACGGCGGCTTCCTGCGGTCCCTGTCCGTCCGGAGAGGGCGGCAGTTCCACCCGGCAGGCGCTGACAGCCGTGAACTTTCGGCTTCGCCAGCTTCCCTTGACCAGTTTGACCGAAGAAGAGCCGATGTCCAGTCCGGCCCATTCGACGGCGTTCATTTCCAGCCGCTCCAGCAAAGAACGATATTTTTGTTTTACAGATGCCAGCATAGGTTTTCCTGTTTTATTGAGCCAGGACGGTTTGCGTTTCCGTCCAGGCGCCCGGCACCGGTACATACTTGCCTTTGAGCCAGATATTGCCGGGCAGGATGCCTGTCAGCAGACGCTCATCCCAAAAATACGATTTCAAATAGCCGTCCTGTCCGACCACACCCACGACGCCTCGCACGGCTTCGGTAATGCTGCCTCGCAAAATCAGCTGGTCATTGCTGGCCGAAACCGTTTTTCTTCCGCCGTAGTTGTTTCGTTTTACGTTTTCGGCTCCCCAGCCTCCGCCGCCGATGGTTAAAGCCGCCTCCACAATCGTCGGATTCGGCAGGAGCCGCATATAAGCCGGTTTGGCGGCGCTTTCCCGATTTCCAATCGGCACATAGGTGAATCCTGCCGGTTCTTTCGGCGTAGTATCGACATAACTGTATTCGGTCATTCCGGGATCGACGATTTTGATGACGCCTTTGGCAATCAGTCCGAGAATATTGGGGTTTTCAGGATGCGGCAGGCCGTTGGCTTGCCGGGGATAGGTTCGGCCGGAATTGTCCCGGTCCGATATTGTCAGCGAGTGGGCTATCCAGATGTTCCCGGTGGCTACGACGCTCATCTGGCCCTGCACGACGTTGGTTTGCTGTCCGAGGGTCCGTCCGCTGCCGATAATCACATTTCCGTTGACAAAAATCTGTCCGGCGGGTGCAGAGGAAACCCCGCCGAATTCCTGAGACACATAAGTTTGCGTCAGGTCCACCGTAAAGCGGTCGCCGTTGGTGTCGGCATTCGTGCGTCGAACGTGATAGGCATAAATCGGATAGCGTTCGAACCGTTCTCCGCTGCTGCCGGGAACAACGCGGAAGTCATACGTCCGGCTGTCCTGCGTCTGCATAAAGCCGCGGACGGTGCAGTTGTTTGTAATGCAGACCTTGCCGATGCCGTTTTCCACAAAAAACTCCAGATGCACCGCCGGCTGCGGCAGGGTCAGCGTTGAGGCAAAGGCCGTGGGTGTAAAGCGGAACTGAGGGGCGGTGCTGTCGCGAAACCGCTGAATTTTGCTTTCCAGACCGGTATCATCGGAAATCCGGAGCATGGGCTGGTCAAAGTAAATCCCGCCGCGAAAGCAGTTCATGACAGAGCTGTATTTGTCGGTTCCGCCGACTGTGTATCGGGATTCACCCATATAAACCGGACGGAGAAAGACGGGATTCCCTTGGATTTTGATGTCGCGGACATCCGGGCTGTCGTTTTCCTTATTGATTTCAATCGGCAAATCGACGACTTCGCCGGTGGCAAAGACCACATCGATAAACGAAGACCCGCCGACCGGGGCCTTGCATTTGCCCATGGCCCAGCCGTTGATGGCCTGGACTGCGTAGGTATGAATGGTCTTTTCGTACATGCCGGAGCGTCCGATTGCTGTGATTTCAAAGATGGGTTTGGCCTGCAGAAACGTGGCCAGAGAAACGGAATAAGAGCCTTGGCTGTCCGGAAAGGAAAGGGTTTCTTCAAAGGTGCCGGCGGCCAGGGCGGACAGCAGGTCGGACTGCTGACTCATGGCAAACATGGCTCGTTCGTAAGCTGCTTCGGCGGCAGCCAGAGCGGCGGACTGCCGTTTCTGCCGGACCGCCTGCATATGGGCCCCTTCGGCACTTTTGAGAACCCCGACGGAAAGGATCGACAAAACCAGCAGCAGCACCACGGCGACAATCAGTGCCGACCCGGACTGCTGACGAGTCTGTTTTGTTTTCCGTTTATTCATAGTCTTTTTTCTCCGCAAGGAGTTCCGCAATCTGTCAGGCGGTTTGCACCCTACCGAGGCCAGTTCATCCGCAGCAGGACGGAGGTTTTCACTTCTTCGGAATCGCCGTCGTTGTCCGTCAGGGTCAGATTCATCCGGACGGAACCCATTCCAACGCCGCCGACGACATTGTGGCTGAATATCTCCGTTCCCCGGGAGATATTCACAAACTCCGTCAGAGTGACGGTCCGCAGGAGGGAACCGGTGCGGCGAAGACCGCCGGAAATTCCGCCGACGCCGTTGACGACCCGGCCGTAATCCACCTTCAGCCGGCGTCCTTCCAGATAAAAGAGAGCATAGTGGGTTCCGGTGTTGGTGACTTCCAGCACATCCGAACCGGCGTTTGCCGGATTGAACGGTTCCTGCCAGTATCGGAATTCCACAGCGGACCCGGACGCCAGTTCCTGACCGGTCAGGGGCTGGGCGACGGTATAGGTGCCGTTGACGATTTTATAAACGGTATAATTGCTTCGATTGGATTTTCGTCCGACGGTGCTGAAGGCGGTTACAATGGCCAGGGCGTCCTGCCGAATCGGTTTATGAATGCTGTTGTAGGTCTGGCGAACGCTTCGGGAGCCGCCCGCCGCCAAAATGGTGACAGCCAGAATCGGAATCACCAGAATCGCCAGGGTTACGATGACTTCCAGCAGGGTGAAGCCCCGAGTCCAAAAAGAATAGGCGCGACGATGGTTCATTCTTCCGTCTCCTTATCCGCCTGCCTGGTCTCGCCGAACAAACGTGGCGGAGGTAAACACCGGGTCATTGACGGTTGGTTCCAGATTTTTGGAATCCCGGCGCCATCGAATGGTCACGCGAATGTCCCGCAGTGTCACGCCGGCGGTATCATCGGTGCGGATGTCCGAATACCAAAGCTGGGCCCGCATAGGGAAACCGTTCAGGGTGATGCGGTAAATCGGGTCCGTGCCGATTTGTTCAAATCCGAGATTCAGCGACACCGGATTGTAGCGTTCATCGCCGCCGGTGCTCTTCCAGTCGTCCAGCAGCAGCTGGGCCAGCTGGGCGGCGACAAGTTCGGCGCGGGCGCTGCGGGCCCGCTTGACGGCGTGATACTGATACGTGAGGGCTCCGAGGGAAGCGACAGCCAGAATCAGTGTGGCGATAATCAGTTCCAGCAGGGTAACCCCGGCGGGCATTTGAGTCCGCCGGCGAATGCTGGATCGGTCCGGAGCATTCAGGGCAGTCACGAGAGGCCTCCTTGTGTTTTTCGGCATCTCAAAGAAAGAAGGAACGGAGAAAGATGCGCACCTCCTCCGTTCCTGTGATTTGACCGTTCGGCTGATTTATTCCCATCGTCCGTCCACGTAGAGGGTCTTGGACCCGCTGGGGGCGTTGGGCTGGCTGCCGGTGACCGTAATCTGGGCGTTGCCGTTGGCATCGACGCTGTCGATGTTGTAGTCGCCCGGGACGAAGTAGGTTCCGGTCAGGTCTGCATCCTGAAAGCCCAGGGCCTGACGGGTGGCGGCCACGCCCAGACTGCCGGTGGGCGCTGTGCCGTGTTCCACAAAATACACCCGTACGGCGGACTTGATGGTGCCGGCGGTGGCGTTGGCTTCCGCCCACTTGGCGGATTCAATTCGGCCGCGCATCAGCGGAATCGAGGCCGCCGCCAGGATGCCGACAATCAGGATGACGACCATCAGTTCAATCAGCGTGAATCCTTTTTTTCCTGTCATTCTTGCATCTCCTAAAAAATGTACATTTTTTATTTTTTTTGTCCCGAAATCCTGTTCGAGACCCACGTTTGTTCGAACCTCAGACGGACATGGAGAAAATCGGCAGATACATTGCCAGCAAAACGGTCAGCACAATGGCTCCGACGGTGACAATCAAAATCGGTTCCAGCAGCCCGAGCATCATCGAAACAAGCTCGTCCACCTTGCGGGCATAAAAATCGCCGGTTTTTTCCAGGACAGGCACGAGGGAGCCGGACTGTTCGCCGATTTGAGCCATTTTGACGGCCACGCCGGGAAACAGACCGCAGGCCTGGAGGCTGTCGGCCATCGAAGTGCCTTCGGTCATCTTCTGACGGGCCAGCAGGACTCCGTTTCGGAGCAGCTGGTTGGGGGTCATGTCCGCCAGAATAATAAAGGCATCCAGAATCGACACGCCCGCCGCCACCAGCGAGGCCAGCGTCCGGCAGAACATACAGATAAAAGCCATCCGCTTGATTCGCCCCAGCAGCGGCAGATTCAGTTCAAGCCGATGAAGAACCGCCTGGCCGGATTTGGTTTTGGAGGCAATGACGGCACCGGCAATCAGGGCCGCCAGGGCTATCAGAATCAGCAGGATGTGATTGACAATTCCGTGATAGACGGCCATAAAGCCGCGGGTAAAGGCGGGAAGTTCGCCTTTGAAGGTCTCGAACATCACCTGAAAGCGCGGGACAATCAGCGTCATCAGTACCACGACAATCACGACAATGAAACAGACCACAAAGATTGGATAGGCCATCGCTCCGCGGACTTTTCGGACCAGTTTGTCCCGTTCCTGATAATAATCCGCCAGCCGGCGGAGTGAGTTGGACAGCGAGCCGCTGGTTTCGCCGGCCATGATGATGGAGCAGGCCAGCCGGCTGAAGACTTTCGGATGGGCCCGCACGCTGTCGGTAAAGGTTTCCCCCGTTTCCAGCCGGGCGGCGATGTCTTTCAGGACATACTCAAAATACGGGTTGGTCAGGTCCTCCGCAATCGTCTGGATGGCCGTGGTGACGGACAGCCCGCCTTCGAGCATCGTCGCCAGCTGCCAGCAGAAGGTGGCCATCTGTTCCGAGCGCACCCGACGGTACCGTGCCCCGGCTGTGTGCACGTCCTCTTTGGTTTCCGGGAGCACTTCCGCAATGGAAACCGGAGTCAGGTTTTCCTGCCGCAGCTGGGCCAGCAGGTCCTGACGGGACTGCGCCTGGCGAATTCCCTCCCGGCAGTTTCCGGCTGTATCCCACGCTACATATTCAAACGTCTGCATTGCGCACGGTCCTCTTGGAATTTGGTTTGTTGAGAGGGTCGGCATTTTGGAAGGGCCGCTTTTGTGAAAAAACGCTCCGGCGGGCTGTCCGGCCGCTCCGGAAGAATCCTGAGTCCGATAAAGAGCCGTTTTGAGAAAGCAGAAAACGGAGAAAGGAGCGGAAATGGTTCGAATCCGAAAACACAGCCGGCAGCCGTCGGAGGAAAAAGAGGGTGCAATTAATTGGAAGACGCACGACACGTCCTATAACCGTGAGAGCTTACAAGTTTTTCTTGATTGAAACGGCACAAATGGATACAATAAACGTATAGAAAGCAGCCGTAAAAAATGGGGGATGTATGAAAAGAAAAATTCGACTCACACTGGGTCATTTCAAGCCGGGTCTTTCAGACAGAGAGCCGCTGAAAGATTATTCGGTTCTGCAGAGTGTGCCTCGACGGAGTTTCTGTCCTGTTCGCACCCGCGGCGGGGTGCGGGAAGAATGGGCGGCTGTTTTCAACGGGCTGCGTGTTCCTGTCCTGCTGCTGGGCGTAGTCGGGGCGCTGGGGCTTCTGGCTCATTATCGTCCCGAATTTGTCCGGGTTGTGCCGATAATGTACTGGCCGAACTGGTGGGTCTCGGTGATTTTCCTGGCTCTGGCGGGTGTGATGACAGCTATGCTGACGGCGGACTGGATTGCCGTTCAGTTTCTCAGGCGCTTTCGAACCCGCAGAACTGAGAGCCGACGTGCGTACCTGTGGCGCAGCCGCTGAGCAAGTCCTTTATTCTTCCGCTACGGCCTCAGAGAACGTGACGCGCAGGACTTCTTCGGGCGTGGTTTTTCCTTCCAGCATCCGTTTGATGCCGCTTTCGAGCAGGTCGCCGTAGCCGCGCGAACGGGCCAGGGCGCGGATTTCCATTTCCTTTCCGCCGGCGGCAATCAATTGACGCATTTCATTGTCAATCACCAGAAATTCGAAAATCGGCAGCCGCCCCCGATAGCCGGTTCCGTTGCAGTGGCTGCATCCGATTCCCTGACGGAGGTCCGCCGCGGCCAGCTGTTCCGGCGTCAGTTTGAGCCGTCGGATTAACTCCTCGCTGAGCACGGCCGGCTGACTGCACTTGTCGCAGATTTTTCGAACCAGCCGCTGCGCCAGAATCAGGTTCAGCGACGAGGCCAGCAGATAGGGCTCCAGCCCCATATAAATCAAGCGGCTGATGGCACTGGGAGCATCGTTGGTGTGGAACGTGCTCAAAACCAGATGCCCGGTCAGCGAGGCCTTGATGGCGATTTCCATTGTTTCCTTGTCGCGGATTTCTCCGATGAGGATGATGTCCGGGTCCTGCCGCAGAATCGCCCGCAGGCAGAGCGCGAAATCCAGATTGATTTCGGGTTTGACCTGCGTCTGGTTGATGCCGGGCTGGCGGTACTCCACCGGGTCTTCAACGGTTGTGATGTTTTTCCGCGGGTCTTTCAGTGCATTCAGGGCTGAATAGAGCGTGGTGCTCTTGCCGCTTCCGGTGGGGCCTGTGACGATGATGATGCCGTGCGGCAGATTCAGAATCTGCTTGAACTGCTTGAGCAGTTTGGGTTCCAGACCGATGGTGTCGAGGTTGTGATTGACGGCGGACTTGTCGAGAATTCGCAGGACGATTTTTTCACCGTAAATGGTCGGCAGGGCGCTGACCCGCACATCGATGTCGGGCTGGCCCTTGCCGCGTTTGATTTTGAAGCGGCCGTCCTGCGGCAGCCGCCGCTCGGCGATGTCCATTTCCGCCAGGATTTTCAGGCGGGCGATTACGGCGGCCTGCATCTTCCGCGGCGGCGGAACCATTTCCGTCAAAATGCCGTCCACCCGCATCCGAATCGTCATTCCGTGCTCCTGCGGCTCTACGTGAATGTCGCTGGCGCGGCTTTTGATTGCGTGGCTGAGCATCAAATCGACAAAGCGAACGACCGGTGCCTCTTCCGCCTCCGCCTCCGAGATAATCTGGCCGGCCGTCTGAGAGCTTTCTTCCTCCTCATCCTCTGTGCTGATTTCCAGTTCCACCAGGTCGCGCATCTGCTGCTGGTCCAGGTCGCTGCCGTGGTAAATCTGGTCAATCAGATGCAGAATTTGTTTTTCCGAAGCCACCAGCGGCCTGACCGGCTTTTTCAGCTTGAACGAAACCGTATCCAGGGCAATCACATTCAGCGGGTCTGCCATCGCCAGCTCAATTCCCTGCGGGCCTTCCCGAACGGCAGCGACGCAGAAGCGCCTGGCCAGGGTCTCCGGAATGCTGCGGGCCACGTCCATCTGAACGATGGACAAATCATCCAGCAGGATGAAATCGACATTCAGGAATTTTCCGAGGGCCTGGGCGGCCTGTACATCCGTCAGAACGCCCATATCCACCAGAATCTGGCCCAGCCGCTTGTCGGCGGTTTTCTGGGACTCAAGGGCTTTTTGCAGCGTTTCTGCCGAGAGCAATCCCTGTTCAAGCAGCCATTCCCCGAATTGGCCTGTGCTCGGCTGAGGGCCTTCCAGCGACAGCGTCGAAATGTCCGGATTCTGCGGTTTCATTTTGTTTTCTGAATTTCCAGGTTCTGTACAATGGATTGTGTCTGAGATTTTTGAATCGACGGCAGCAGCGGCTGAAGCACATCCGCCAGCTGGGGGCCGTCCACCGGTTTGGCCAGAAAGGCGTCAAAAAGCTCCTCGAACAGAGCAGCTTGGCCTTCCGCAAACGTTCCGGCTGACAGAGCGATCATCGGAGTTTGAAGCCCTATCTCCCGCAGCTGTCGAGCAGCCTGCAGTCCGCTGATGTCCGGCAGCTGGATGTCCATCAGGATAACGTCGAAGTCAATTCGGCAGGCCGTCTTCACCGCCGCCTGACCGCTGCCGACGGCCGTTACGTCCAAACCGAGATTTTCGAGCATCAGGGTCAGCACCGTTCGGTTGGATTCTTCATCTTCGACCAGCAGCACCCGCCCGACGTATCGTTTGTTCTCAAAGAGATTTTCGTGCCTTTCGTTTTGTTCCGGATGAGGCGGGAAGGAAAGCATCCGGGATTTCTGAACAGCCGGTTCCGCCGAAAGCACAATCGAGAAGGTTGACCCGGCTCCCGGTCTGGATGTGATTTCGAGCTGTCCGTTCAGCAGATGCACCAGCTGGCGGGTCATCGGCAGCAGTCCGCATCCGTGTGCTCCCGGAAGAATGCCTGCGGTCAATCCCCCGGCCTGCCGAGTGGGGTCGAAGAGTTCAGACCAATGCTCTGTTGAAATTGCCAGTCCGGTATCGCTCAGGTCAAAGCGAATGACGGACTGAGAGCCGAGCGAATCCATCCTCACCCGAAGTTCGATTTGTCCCTGCTGGGTAAATTGAATGGCGTTGCCGGCCAGATTCAGCAGGCATCGCATCAGACGGGCTCGATCGGTTCGCAGGAAGGCGGGCACATTCTCTTCAACGGTGATGGAAAAAGACAACCCTTTGCTGACGGCGGCTCGGCTGAGAATGCTTTCCATTTCTTCTATCAGGTCAGCCAGGTCGCATTCTGCAAAGTTAGGCTTGAGTGTGCCTCTTTCCAGCCGTACGAAGTCCACGACATCATTGACAATGCAGGACAGCCCTTTTCCGGCTCGGTGGATTTCGGCGACATATTCCCGCTGGGTGTCGGTTAAGTCTTCAGCAGCCAATAGATTGCAAAAGCCGATAACGGCATTAGATAACGTGCGGATTTGGTAAGCCAGCTGGTCGAATAAGCCGGCGGAAAAACTCTCTCTGTCCACAGCCGTCTGGAACGAGGATTCGGCGGGCAAAGCGGATAAAACAGGATTTTTCAAGTCTTCTATGGCCATGTTTTTTAGGGTTCTGTTTATTCTCCTATTTTTCGCAGTCTTTTTCGGTGTAAGACGGCAATATCTGTTTTTTTTTCGGCGTTCTTCTCTTTGTGTTTAACGAAAAAATAATGCGGCAGAAGAAAGTTCAAATGAGCGGTCAGGATTCGCTGCAGAAGTTCTCGGCCGGCAATTTCTGGTATAGAGGGAGTTGTGGATAAGACGGAAAAGACAATTTTTATCGGACTTTCAGCCGTTTTGGCGGTTTTGACAGCTCTTCTTATCTGTGGAAGCGGTTTTTTAAGCCCCTCCAGGGATGTGAATCCGTTTGACCTGCAGCAGGTAAGAACGGTCCGGATTGTTATGGCCGAGAAGGATTGGAAATGGCTTTTGGCCAATCCGATGTCCGAAAAATATGTCCGGGCCGATTTTTGGTTCGACGGCCGAAAGTTTTCGAATGTGGCCGTTCGCCCCAAGGGCAACTCTTCCCTAATGTCGGTGGCGGCAAGCGGCTCGAAGCGATTGAGTCTGAAGATTGATTTTAACTTTTTTAATAGCGCTCAGACTTTCTATGGAGTCAAAAAGCTGTGCCTGAACAACGGGTTTTCAGACCCGACCTTTATTCGGGAAGTGCTCAGTTACGAAATCTTCAAAGAGATGGGACTTCCGACCCCGCGATGTGCCTTTGCAGATGTATATGTAAATAATGAGCATCTCGGGCTTTATACCCAGGTGGAGGCGATTGATAAAACCTTTCTGGCTCGACATTTCGACAATCCGCACGGCAATCTGTACAAGCCGGAAATCGGAGCGGCGCTGCTGAACTGGACAAAGGAAGATGTGGACAAACAGGCGGAAAATCCATTTTTCACCTCGCGGGAAAATCCCAACGACCCGCTGGCGGTGCGCCTGGGCGGCAGACGGCTCAGCGACCTGCTCGAACTGCTCGAGCGGGAAAATACTCCGCTGGAGGAACTGCTCAGCCGACAGGCCGCCGGGCCGTTTGGCGGGCCTTTTGGAAGGGGATTCGGCGGGCCGGGACCCGGAGGGGGATTTGGTCCCAATCCGGGAAATCAGCCGCAAGGCGGATTTGGCGGACCTCCTCCGGGGGGATTTGTTCCAGACCCGAATCGTCCGTTTCCTCCAGGGAATGTTCCGGCGCCTGCCGGGCCTTTCGGTCCTCCTCCGGGCGGTTTTTGGGGGCCGCCCGGTGCATTCAGAGCGGACCCGAATAATCCAATGAGACCCCCGATGGGGCCGCCGGGTGTTTTCCCGCAAGGGCCGGGAATGCCGCCTCCGTTTGCGGCGGGCGGACGATTTGACCCGAATAATCCTCCGATGGGCTTCGGACGCCGAGGAGGCCGAGGATTCGGCGGACCGCCGGGTCTGGGCGGCGGACCCGGGTTTCGATGGGGGAATCTTCTGGATGCCGTCGGATTGAAAACCAACGAAAACAAGGCCGACCATACGGCTCTGTTTCGACTGCTGGAGGTTCTGAACAAGTGCCCCGATGAGACCTTCCCGCAGGAGATTGAGAAGGTGCTGGATGTGGACCAGGTGCTGCGGTATCTGGCGGTTTCCGTGATGATTGTGCATTTGGACAACTATATCGGGATGGGGCACAATTATTATCTGTACGAGACGAACGGACGTTTTACGATTCTGCCGTGGGATTTGAATATGACCTTCGGGACCTTTGGAATGGGACTTGTGCGGGATGCGGCTGATTTTTATATTGACGAACCGGTGATCAATTTCTTTGAATCCCGTCCGCTGGTGTATCGCCTTTTGTCTTATCCCCCTTACAGGGAGCGATACCGTCAGTATTTAAAAGACCTGCTGGACGGCCCCTTTGCAGAGGGAGTATTAGAAGAGCGGATTGACCGTCTGGCGGCGCTGGTGCGTCCGTATGTGGAGAAAGATGAACTGAAATTTTTCACGCTTGAGGATTTTGAAAAAGGGCTCAATGAGGGTTCTGCTTTCGGCGGCGGCTGGGGCGGCTGGATGAGGCCGCCGGCGGGCAATCAGAATCCGCCCGGGCCGATGGAGCCCCAGGGTCAGCGGCCGGCTCCGGAGGAGAGAGCTGCCGGCGGCGGGCGATTCGGCTTTGGACGGCGCGGTCCCGGATTCGGCGGCCCTCCCGGAATGCAGGCCCCGGGGTTAAAATCGTTTATCGCCAAACGGCGGCTGTCCGTCCGCAGACAGCTGAGCGGGGAAATCCCCTCCAGGCCGACCGAAGAGGAGCGTCAGCAGATGATGCCGAGATTTCCGGGAATGCCGCCGATACAGGAGGGCAATCGATGAAGGGATTTCTGAATTTTTTCAGAAGGCCGGCCGAGCAGACGAGCGAATTGGACGGCTGGCGAATGGAACGAAAATTTTTTATTCCGGAGGGAAAAATTGAGTGGGCGGCGGGTCTGCTGCGGCATTGCTGCCCGCCGGACCGGCAGTATCCGAAAGGGGTGATTCATTCCCTTTATTTCGATACGGAGGATTTGGAGGATTATGAGGATTCGCAGCAGGGCAGCCGGCATCGGAAGAAAATCCGTATCCGCTGGTATGAGCCGCTGCCGCAGGAAGGCAATGCAGCAGTTTTTGCGGAATTAAAAATCAAAAACGGTTTTGCCGGACAAAAAAAGCGGCAGGTCTTTTCCGTGCCGGTCGAAACACTTCGAGGAGAACAGTGGAAAAAAGGAATCCTGCCGGCTCCGGTGCTGCTGAATACACTGGCTCAATTCGGCGTCTTTCCAACGGAACGGCTGCTGCCGGTCATTCGGATTTCCTACCATCGGCTTCGATTTACTGACCTGATGACCGGAGCCCGTGTGTCGCTGGATTGGCGGATTGAGTCCACACCGGCCGATTCGGTTTGGTCGGGCTCGGAAGAGACGCTTCGAATGGAAGGAGCAGTTGTGGAAGTCAAGGGACGTTCAGCGGAGCTGAGTGAACCGCTGCGGTCCCTGACCCTGCTGGAGACGGACTGGACACGCTGTTCGAAATACGCCTGCTGTCTGGCGGCCCACTTGGAAGAACCGGGCTCGTTCGGACAAACAATGCTGTCCGGGCGCGCTTCGCGGAATGATTTAAAATAAAAACCCAACAGGAACGTTATAGGAGAAAAAAAGATGATGCTGGCGGCTCAACTGAAGTTTCAATCGCTGGATTTGACGGTTTCGGATTTGTGGATTCCGATGGCTGCGTCGCTTGCGGCCTCCGTTGCGGTGTACTGGATGTATCATTTGTTTTACGGCTCGCGGACGATTGGGGCGGGCGTGGACCGGGCGTTTCTGCTGGGCGGACCGGCGATTACGGCGCTGTTTCTGGGGATACAAAGTTCCATTCCGCTGTCGCTGGGACTGCTGGGAGCGCTATCGTTTGTGCGGTTTCGCACGCCCGTAAAGGATTCGGCGGAAATTGGTTTTCTCCTGTTGCTGATTGCCTCTTCGATTGGGATTGCCACCGGCACCTATGCGATTGTGATTGTGCTGTTTGCGGCGGCGTTTCTGACGCTGACGGCGCAGGCGCTGCTGAAGCGGCGGTTTTGTCTGCGGCGGTTCAGCCATCTGCTCCTGTCGATGGACAAGGAGGCCTTTGACCGGCTCCAGCAGCCGCTGGAAGCGTTCCTCCGCGGGCAGGTGGACAACCTGCACTTAAAAACGCTTTCGGTGATGGACGGGCGGGTGTCGCTGCAGTATCAGTTCCGAAAGCGGGCGGATTTTGACCGCGCCGGCTTTGTGCGGCAATTGAGCGGCATCGCCGCCGGTACGCCTGTCGAAATCTTCCTCGGCGGTGCGTAAAGGATTCGCTCTTGTTTATTAGATTGAGAAAAACAGGCAAAGAGGGTTTTCCTGCTTGACAAAAAGCAGAAAATCGTGTATATGGCCTGTTTGTAAAGACTTAGGTGAGGGCGGTTAGCTCAGTTGGCTAGAGCGCCAGCTCGACACGCTGGAGGCCACAGGTTCAAGTCCTGTACCGCCCATTTCGGGGCAAAAACCTCATTTTCGGCTTTGGAAATGAGGTTTTTCTTTCCTTTTTTCTGGGGGCATCGTACAATCAAAGGGCATGATGGTTCGAGCAGAACAGGCCGGTCAATTTCGGGAGGCAGACAATGGTTGGACGAAAAATGTTTGCGGCAGCAGCTCTGGGTTTCTTTTCTTTTTTTGGCACTCTTTTGGCACAGCCGGATAAACCGATGGATGGCGAAAAACCCGTCCCAAAGATGAAAGCCCTCATCATCGACGGCCAGATGGTCTTTGAGGGCCACAAATGGCAGGAAACGACCCCTGTCCTGAAGGCCATTCTCGAATCCAGCGGGCGATTTGCCGTCGATGTCTTTACCTTCCCGCCGAAAGGCCGGCCCAATGAGGATGTTTGTCCGCCGTTTTCGGATTATGATGTCGTGGTGATGAATTATGAAGGCGATGCCTGGGCGGAAAAAACCAAACAGGCCTTTGTCATCTATATGCGGCAGGGCGGCGGGCTGGTTGTGGTGCATGCGGCGGACAATGCCTTTCCGGACTGGCCCGAGTGGAACGAAATGATTGGGCTGGGCGGCTGGGGCGGACGCAATGAAACAGCAGGCCCGATGGTTTGGTGGCAGGACGGCAAACTGGTGTATGACACCTCCCCCGGTCCGGCGGGCTATCATGGTCAGAAAGCTGACTGGGTGGTGACAATCCGGGACCCGAATCATCCGATTACGGCCGGTCTGCCGACGCGTTGGCTCCACTGCTGCGATGAGCTGTACAGCAAACTGCGCGGACCGGCGGTGAATCTGCATGTCCTGGCGACCGGCTGGCAAAGTCCTGCACAGCGCGGCACCGGTCGCGATGAATTGTGTCTGTTTACCATTTCCTACGGAAAGGGACGCATCTTTCATACCACACTCGGCCACGATACGGCCTCGATGCAGTGTGTCGGCTTTATTGTGACGCTGCAGCGCGGGACCGAATGGGCCGCCTCCGGCACGGTTGCGCTCAAAGAAGTGCCGGAGGATTTCCCCACAGAAACACAGACGCGAAGCCGTTCGCTTGTGCCCGCTAAATAACTCGCCATCGTTCCGGGCGGCATTCTTATCGGACGAATCTTCGGCGGTTATCGGACACAGCAAAAAAACTGCCCTCAGAATTAATGTTTTCGCACACCAAACGGCGAAGATAACAAGGTAGCCGTATTGCAGGCCAAACACCGCCGGACGAGTTATCGGACGAGCGGCAAAACGGATTTTGTGTGAGGGCGTTCGGATGGATACCAGAGAGATACTGAGCCGAAAAAGCCGAGTCCGCCAGGCGATGGAATGGATGAGCGAGCCGAGTTTGCAGGCGCCGGAAGACTCCGGCGGCACGTCCAGTCAGACAGCGGTGCTGGAAGAGCAGCTGCATCAGGCCCGGCAGAGACTGGCTCGGCTGGAGCAGCAGAAGGAAAACCTGTCGCTGACCTGTGCCTCGCAGGATGCCTATATTGCGCAGCTGGCTCGCGAGTTTGCCGCACTTCAGGCGGACAAAGCCCGCCAGGAGGAGGAATTGGAACGGCTGCGGGCTCATCAGACCCAATCAGCTCAGACACATCAGACGGCAGAATCGCTCCGGCGGCAGCTGGAGGAAGCCCGCGCCCGCATCTTTCATCTGGAGGAGGCGGCCCGGATTCATCAGCTGGAAGCCGGCCGCAGTCAGGATGCCCTTGGTGAGGCCCTGCGGGAAAAACAGGCGGCCCTGGAAGAAAAGCAGGCCGCTTTGGCCGCTTTGGAAAACCGAATGAATGAACTGCTCGGACGGCATCAGGAGCAGACCGCTCAGATGGAACAGGTGCAGCAGACCTGCCGGCAGCTCGAGGAGGAAAATCACGCGCTGCGGACCCGCGTGGCCGAATTGAGCGGGCAGATCGATGTGGTGCGTCTGCAGGAGGAATCGGCCCGGCAGCAGGCGGAGCAGATGCGTGCTCTGCGGAACCAGACCGCCCAGCAGCAGGAGCGAATCAGTCTGCTGGAACAGGAATTGTCGCGAGCCCGGCAGGCGGCTTGCCGGCTGGAGGAAGCCCTTCGGAATCATTATCAGAATACCGATGAACAGACCGCACGGCTTCAGCAGAAGATTACCGAGCAGGAGCGGCTCTTCCAGAAGGTGGCTGAGCAGCGGGACCAGCTGTCGCTGGAGCTGGATGACCTGCAGGAAACGCACAGCCGAATGAGGAAAGAATATGCTTCGATGCAGGCACGGCTGGCGGAGGCAAACCGGCAGCTGGAGGAATTGGCGGCTCGAAGCGGCCGAAGCGAGCAGGAACTTGAAGAGCTTCGGGCTCGGCAGCAGGAGGCGGCCGGTCTTCAGCAGCGTCTGGAGGCGGTGCAGGAGGAACTTCAGCAGGCCCGCCGGACAATTCAGCAGCTGCAGGAGATGCTGGCCGGCAGTCAGGACAAACAGGCGGCGGAATTGGCGGCCGCCCGGGAGGAGCTGCTCGAGGCCCAGAGGACGATTGCTTCACTGCAGAGCCAGCAGGTGCTTGCGCAGGAGCGCGGGCAGGCGGCCGAGCGGCTGAGCCGGGAACTGGACGAGGCCCGTCAGCGGATTCGTCATCTGGAGGAGATGCTTCACAGCGGGCAGGAGCAGTCGGCTCTGCAGAAGGCGGCTCTCGAAACCGAGCTGCAGGAGCAGCGGACGCTATGCAATACGCTGACGGCCCGGCTGCACGAGGCCGAGCAGGCCCGGCAGATGTTCGAGCAGGAACTTGAAGAGCTTCGGGCTCGGCAGCAGGAGGCGGCCGGTCTTCAG